>JALDXR010000297.1:0-5183 GCA_032154865.1 Nocardioidaceae bacterium | reverse complement strand
GGCGACTCCGGCCGAGGCCGGCGCCCACTGACGCCCCCACTGGCGGTAGGCATATCGCGAAACACGCCGGCGTGTTTCGCAATATGGCTACCGCCAGTGTTCGGGAGGCTCAGGTCGTCGGGCGCAGCGGTGCGGTGGCGAGCTCCTTGAGGCCGACGTCGGGACCGATCTGCGCCTGGAAACCCAGCCCGGCTCGGGCGGCGTCCGGCGATGCGACAACATGCCGCACGTCGGCCGGCCGGTACGCACCGGTCACGACCGGGTCCGGTCCTCCGCTGGCGCGGGCGATCGCGGTGGCCAGATCCCCGACCGTACGCGGCTGACCCGAGCAGACGTTGTACGCCGTCAGCAGCCCGACCGGATGCTCGGCCACCGCCTCGATCGCGGCCACGTTCGCCGCGGCCACATCGCCGACGTGGACGAAGTCCCGAGCCTGCCGGCCGTCCTCGAACACCCGGGGCGGCTCACCGCGCGCCAGGGCCGACCGGAAGATGGCGGCGACACCGGCATAGGGCGTGTCCGCAGGCAGCCCCGGTCCGTACACGTTGTGATAGCGCAGCGCCACCGCCCGGGCCGACCGCAGCGCGCACCAAGCGGCCGCGTAATGCTCCTGGGCCACCTTCGACGCCGCGTACGCCGTGCGCGGCCGCAACGGCGCCGACTCCTCGACAAGTGCCCAGTCGAGCCAGGCGCCGCACACCGGGCACCGATGCTCGAAGGCCCCGGCCTCGAGATCGGTCACCCGCCTCGGCGACGGCCCGACATCGCCATGCTCCGCACACCGGTAGCGACCGTCGCCGTAGACCACCATCGACGACGCCAGCACGAGCCGGTCGACTCCGGCCCGCGCCATCGCGGCCAGCAGCACCGCCGTGCCGAAGTCGTTGTGCGACGCATACTCCGGATAGTCCTGCACGTCGACGCCGTTGCCGACCATCGCCGCCTGGTGGCAGACCACGTCCACGTCGGCCAACGCTCGCTCGAGCCCGGCCGCATCGCGTACGTCGAGCCGCAGCAGGTCGCTCGGCAGCTCGGCGTCGGCCGGATGCGCCTGCGGGACGAGCGCGTCCACGCCGAGTACCTCGTGACCGCGCTCGATGAGCGCCGCGACGACCTGACCGCCCACGAATCCGGCCGCTCCGGTGAGCAGCACTCTCATGGCAGTGCGACCGGCAACGTCATGCCCTCGTGGACGTCCGCGCAGGCGCAGTCGCGATCGGCAGACAGCGTCGCGACCGCGCCGCGCACCAGTCCGCGAAGCCGGTCGGCGTGCTCGGCGAAGACCCGGAGCACCTCGGTCTGGCTGACCGCCTCGTGAGCGGCGACTCCGGCGTCGAGGTCGGTGACCAGCCCGATCGACGCGTAACAGAGGGCAAGCTCGCGGGCCAGTACGGCCTCGGGATGGCCGGTCATGTTGACCAGCGACCAGCCCTGCGCGGCGTACCACTGCGACTCCGCCCGGGTCGAGAACCGCGGCCCGTCGATGACGACCATCGTGCCGCCGTCGACCGCCGTGGTCTGTTGCGTACGCAGGCTGCCGAGGAGCTCGCAACGCAGCCGCGGACAGTACGGGTCGGCGAATCCGACATGACAGGCGCCGGCGTCGAAGTAGGTCTGGATCCGCCCGGTCGTCCGGTCGGCGAGCTGGTCCGGGACGACCAGCGTGCCGGGACCGAGCCCGGGTCGCAGACTGCCGACCGCACAGGGGGCGAGGACCTGACGTACGCCCAGACAGCGCAGTGCCCAGAGGTTCGCGCGGTAGTTGACCTTATGAGCCGGATACTCGTGCCGCCGCCCGTGACGTGGCACGAAGGCGATCCGACGTGTCCCGGCATCGGTGTCGACCGTGCCGACTGCGATCGGCGCCGACGGCGCTCCGTACGGTGTGTCGACGTCATGCTCGGTGACGTCGTCGAGGAACGCGTAGAAGCCGGACCCGCCGATCACGGCGAACTCGACAGGGTGCGAAGGGTCGAGAGCGGGTGTCACGCGCCGAGTCTGCCAGGGCCCGACGCCGGGTGGACTCGGGCGGAGGCCACCGTCACCGGACCGTCATCGCCGACGCGCAAAACCGTGTCGGGCGCTAGACGCCGGCCGGCTCGACCGCGGCAACCCGGCGCCGGACTGCCACGGCGACGATCACGACCGCGAGGGCCAGGACGCCGGCCGCGACGTTGAGGATGTCGAACCCGTAGTGGGCGACTATCCAGCCGCCGCTGGCGCCGCCGATCCCGGCGCAGACGCCCGTCACGAGGTCGGACGTGCCCTGGACGGTCGGTCGGTCGCCGAGTGGGACCGACTCCGTGAGCACGGTCGATCCGGCGACCAGCGTGCACGACCAGCCCAACCCCAGGAGGAACAGACCGATCGTCAGTCCCGCCGACGCACCTTCGGGCGACCGGCCCGCCAGCCAGACCGCCGCGATGAGGATCGCCGCCCCGGCCAGCAATACGGCCCGGGTGCCGGCCTGATCGGTGAACCAGCCGACCAGGGGCGCGAAGGCGAACATGCCAAGGACGTGGACGCTGATGACGAAGCCCACCATCTCGAGACTGGCCCCGCCGTGGTCCATGTGCAGTGGCGTCATGACCATGACCGACACCATCGTGGCGTGGCCGGCCGCGACGGCGACCATGCCGAGGATCGCCCGCGGATGATCGCGCAGCACGGAGAGCACGTGGCGCCGCGGCGTCACCGAGACCTCGTCGCCGGCGGCCTCTGCCTCGGCCTCCGCCAGCTCCCGTGACAGCAGCAACGGATCGGGCCGCAGCCGCCAGTGGAGGTAGGCAGCGGCCAGACCCGTACCCGCGGTCGCCAGCACGAAGGCACCGCCCAGCTCGGGAAGTCCGACGGCAGTGGCGCCGTCGCCGGCCCAGCCCACCAGGTTGGGTCCGAGGACGGCTCCGATGGTCGTGGCCCACACCACCACCGACAGGGCACGGCCCCGGCCGTCCGCGGGTGCCAGGTCGGTGGCGGCGAACCGCGCCTGGGCGTTGGCCGCCGTCGCGCACCCGAGCAGCAGGGCGCCGATCATCAGCAGACTGAAGCTGGACACCACCGCCGCCAGCAGGCACAGCACCGCTCCGGTCGCCCCGGTGAGGTAGCCCATCGACAACCCGGCGCGGCGACCGAGTCGCGAGCTCAGGGCGGCGATCCCGTACGCGCCGGCCGCCGAACCGAACACCTGGGCCGACTGTGGCAGGCCGGCGAGGTCGGCCGATCCGAGGATGTCCTCGGCCAGGAGTACCACGACCGCGATGCCGGTCGACACGCCGACGCCGCCGAGCGCCTGGCTCGCGACCAGACTGGCGATGGTGCGGCGCTGGACATCTGCCGTCGACGTCGTCGACACGCTCAGCGCTCGCTGTCGGGAAGCTCGAGCGCACCCCAGACCGCGCGCCAGACCCGCTTCGGGGCCTCGCCGGCGGCCAGCGCCTCGTCGACCGTGCGTCCGTCCAGCTCGCCGAGAACCTGCTCACGAGCCCACACCCGGGAGTACGCCCGGCCGAGATGGCGATCCATCCGCGCCCAGAATTCGCTGTGCCTCACTCGACCAGTATCGAGGACCGCTCCGACGAAGGCGTGGGAGCTTCCGTCTCGCGAACGCCGTGCCGCTCCCACCACCGTCGCATCGGCCCGGGCGCCCACCAGTTGGCCCGGCCGAGCAGCTTCATCGTGGCGGGCACCAGCAACGCCCGGACGATCGTGGCGTCGACGAGCAGCGCGACCAGCATGCCGACGCCGATCATCTTGATGAAGACGATCCCCGACGTCGCGAACGCTCCGATCACGACCGCCAGCAGCAACGCGGCGCTGGTGATGATCCCACCGGTACGCTGCACGCCGGTCGCCACGGCCTCGGTGTTGTCGCCGGTGATGTCCCACTGCTCGCGTACCCGCGACAGCAGGAACACCTCGTAGTCCATCGACAGCCCGAACAGGATCGCCAGCATCAGGATCGGCTGGGTCGCGTCCAGATAGCCGGTCGACGTGAAGCCAAGCAGCCCGTCGAGATGGCCGTCGGCGAAGATCCACGTGACGATGCCGAACGACGCCACGATCGAGATCGCGTTCATGACCACGGCCTTGATCGGCAGCACCAGGGAGCCGAAGGCCAAGAAGAGCAGCACCAGCATCACCGCGACGACCAGCAGGCCCATCCACGGCAGCCGGGAGCCCACCGAGTCGATCAGGTCCACGGTCGACGCGGTCTGGCCGCCGACCAAGGCGTCGGCGCCATCGCCGGGATCGATTGCTCTCACGTCCTTGACGATGTTCTGGGACGCCTCGGTCTGGCTGTCGCCGGCCCAACTGACCTGGACCAGCGAGACCGGCTCGCCGTCGTGGCTGCCCTGATCCATCACGCGTACGCCTTCGACGCCATCGACCTGACCGAGCTCGTCGACGTACTGCCGCGTCTCGGCCGGAGTCTGACCGGTGACGACAATGCTGGCGGTGGACTGCTCCCCGCCGAACTCGGCGGCCTGCACGTCGGATGCGATCCGGCTCGGTGCGTCGTCCGGCAGCACCCGCTCGTCGACGCTCCCCCACTTGGCGCCGAGGAACGGCGTGCCGAGCGCGAGGAGTACGACGACGACCGTCACCGCATACGCGATCGGCCGGCGCATCACGCTGCGGGCGAGCCGGGCCCACGCGCCGTGCTCGCCCGGCGCCCGGGCCGAACGGCGTCGCCAGGGCATCCGGCCGCCCTCGATGCGGCGGCCCAGGATCGCCAGGGTCGCGGGCAGCATCGTGAGGGCGGCAATCATCGCCACGAGTACGGCTGCGATGCCGCCGAGGGACATCGATCGCAGGAAGCCCTGCGGGAAGATCAGCAAGGACGCGAGAGCAGCGGCAACCGTGAGGCCCGAGAACAGGATCGTCCGGCCTGCGGTGGCGACCGTCGTCGTGACGGCATCGGCCACGCCGTCGCGACCCGCTCCCGGCCGAGCGGCGAGCTCCTCCCGGAACCGGCTCACGATGAACAGCGCGTAGTCGATCGCCAGGCCCATGCCCATCAACGTGATGATGTTGATCGCGAAGACCGAGACGTCGGTGAAGGACGTGAGCACCCGGACGATCGCGAACGAGCCGAAGACCGCGATGGCGCCGATGCCGACCGGCATCAAGGCGGCGACGATGCTGCCGAACACATTGGTGGTGGTGGCCGCGCACACCGATCG
>JALDXR010000296.1:0-5185 GCA_032154865.1 Nocardioidaceae bacterium | reverse complement strand
TGGACGACCGGCCTCGGATCGTCGTACTCAACAAGATCGACGTCCCCGACGCGCGGGAGCTGGCCGATCTCGTACGTCCGGATCTCGAAGCCCGTGGTCTCGAAGTGTATGGCTGCTCGGCCGCCACCCACGAGGGGCTCCGCGAGCTCGGATTCGCCATGGCCCGGCTGGTCGCGGCGGCCCGGGCGGAGGCACCGCCGGCCGAGCCGACCCGGATCGTGCTGCGGCCGGAAGGAGTCGCCGGGGCCGAGTTCCGGATCGAGCGGCAGGGTGACCAATGGCGGGTCCACGGTGCGAAGCCGGAGCGCTGGGTGCGCCAGACCGACTTCGGCAACGACGAGGCGGTCGGCTTCCTGGCCGATCGGCTGGCCCGGCTCGGTGTCGAGGACGGGCTGCTCGAGCTCGGTGCCAAGGCCGGTGACGACGTGGTCATCGGGTCCGACGACGACGCCGTGGTGTTCGACTTCGAGCCGCAGGTGGCCGCCGGAGCGGAGATCCTGCACGGTCCCCGCGGCCACGACCGACGGCTGGAGGGTGGCGCCTGAGCATGTCGCCGACGAACGCCAGACGGGTGGTCGTCAAGATCGGATCGTCCTCACTGACGACGACCGACGGTGGCGTGCTGCCGTCGCGGGTGGCGGCGCTGGTCGACGTGCTCGCCGCGGCGCGCGACCGGGGCGACGAGATCGTCCTGGTGAGCTCCGGTGCGATCGCTTCGGGAATCGGCCCGCTGGGACTGGCGCGCCGGCCGCGGGATCTCGCGACGCAGCAGGCGGCCGCCAGCGTCGGCCAGGGGCTGCTGATGCACCGCTACACCGAGGAGTTCGCCCGTCACGGCCACGCCACCGGGCAGGTCTTGCTGACCGCCGACGATCTCACCCGGCGTACGCACTATCGCAATGCCTATCGGACCTTCGCCAAGCTGCTCGAGCTCGGCGTCGTGCCCATCGTCAACGAGAACGACACCGTCGCGACGAGCGAGATCCGCTTCGGCGACAACGACCGCCTCGCCGCGCTCGTCGCCCACCTGGTCCACGCCGACCTGCTCGTCCTGCTCTCCGATGTCGATGGCCTGCACAGCAGCGATCCGCGTCGGCCCGAGGCGAAGCCGATCGGCGAGGTACGCGGGCCGGCCGACCTGTCGCAGGTGGAGGTCCGGCGTACGAGCGGCTCCGGAGTCGGATCGGGCGGCATGGTCACCAAGGTCGAGGCGGCGCAGATCGCCACCGAGGCGGGCATCGAGGTGATCCTGACCCACGCGGAGCAGGCCGGTGATGCGCTCACGGGAACTCCGACCGGGACCCGGTTCCACCCGACCGGGCGGCGCCGTCCGACCCGGCTGCTGTGGCTGGCCCACGCGACCGAGCCGCATGGTCAGATCGTGCTCGACGACGGCGCGGTCCGGGCCGTGGTCGAGCGTCGGGCGTCACTGTTGCCGGCCGGGATCACGAAGGTGATCGGCGGATTCGACGCCGGTGACCCGGTCGACCTCGTCGACCCCAACGGCGACCCCGTCGCGCGCGGCCTGGTCAACTACGCCAGCGCCGAACTGCCCCGGCTCATCGGCCGGTCGACGAGCGACCTGGCCCGAGAGCTCGGCGCCGAGTACGAACGCGAAGTGGTGCACCGCGACGACCTCGTCCTGCTGCGCACGTAGCCGCGCCCTACCGATGTCTACGCTGGACGCATGACAGACGCCGCTCGCGACGCGGTCCACGCCGCAGCCCGACGGGCTCGAGAAGCCGCGACCGTCCTCGCGCCGCTGCCCCGCGCCGACAAGGATCGGGCGCTGCAGGCGATGGCCCAGGCGCTGCTGGCCGATGCCGGCGCCATCCTGGAGGCGAACGCCGCCGATGTAGAGCGGGCCCGCGACGCCGGCACCGGCGAGCACCTGATCGACCGGCTGCGCTTGGACGAAGCCCGACTCGACGCGATGGCCGCAGGTACCCGCGACGTGGCTCGGCTGCCGGACCCGGTCGGTGACGTGGTCCGGGGATCGACACTCCCGAACGGACTGCAACTGCGTCAGATTCGCGTCCCGTTTGGGGTCATCGGGATGATCTACGAGGCGCGCCCCAACGTCACCGTCGACGCGGCCGCGCTGTGCCTGAAGGCCGGCAATGCCGTGCTGCTCAGGGGCTCGTCGTCGGCCGCCCGGTCCAACGCGGCGATCACCGGAGTCCTCCGGGACGCGATCGCGACCGTCGGGCTGCCCCCGGACGTGATCCAGGTGCTCCCGACCGAGGATCGCGCCACGGTGACCCATCTGATCCAGGCCCGTGGGCTGGTCGACCTGGTGATCCCGCGCGGCGGCGCCGACCTGATCCAGACGGTCGTGACCAATGCGACGGTGCCGGCGATCGAGACCGGCGTCGGCAACTGTCACGTCTATGTCGACGCCGACGCCGACCTCGACCAGGCGCTCGACATCGTCGTCAACTCGAAGACACAGCGCACGAGCGTCTGCAACACCGCCGAGTCGCTCCTGGTCCACAAGGCGATCGGCGACACGTTCGTACCCCGGATCGTCGAGGCGCTACACGACCGCGGTGTGACCATCCACGGCGACGCGGCGTTCCAATCGGCTTCCAGCGAGGTCGTGCCGGCGACGCCGGAGGACTACGCCTCTGAGTACCTCTCGCTGGACATCTCGGCCGCCGTCGTCGAGTCGCTGGAGCAGGCCGTCGAGCACATTCGTACCTACTCGTCCGGGCACACCGAGGCCATCGTCACCGGCTCGCTCGACGCTGCGCAGCGGTTCAGCGTCGCCGTCGACTCGGCCGCGGTGATGGTCAACGCCTCGACCCGGTTCACCGACGGCGGCGAGTTCGGGTTCGGGGCCGAGATCGGCATCTCCACCCAAAAGCTGCACGCCAGGGGCCCGATGGGACTGCCCGAGATGACGACGACCAAGTATGTGGTCACCGGAGCCGGCCAGGTTCGATAGCATTTCGGTATGTCGATGAGCGCACAGGCGATGACGGAAGCTTCGGTCCGGGCCGCGGAGGAGACCCGCGACCTGCCGATCTCGCCCCTGGCCATCGGCCTGATCGCATTCGGGATCCTGACCCTCCTGATGATCGCCACCCTGACCTTCGGCAAGGGCAGGCCGCACTGTTAGGGCCCGTCTGCCCATCCCGCTGGCCTGCTGCGCGGTTCCCGGCGGGCGCCTCGCTTCGTTGTCCTCGCTCGACGCACTCTCCCGGTGCGCCTTCGCTCCTCCGCCTTGCGAGCCATCCCGCCGAGAACCGCTCGCGACGGCCGGGGATGGGCAGACTGGCCCTGAATATGGAACGGCCGGATGGCTAGCCAGGGGCCGACAGCCGCATCCGACGCCGCTCGGCGCCGCGTCGGCGTGATGGGTGGCACCTTCGACCCGATCCACCACGGCCATCTGGTCGCCGCCAGCGAGGTGCAGGCGTCGTTCGCCCTCGACGAGGTCGTGTTCGTGCCGACGGGGGAGCCGTGGCAGAAGGCGGACCGGGCGATCTCCGACCGCGAGGACCGCTACCTCATGACGGTGATCGCGACGGCGTCGAATCCGAGGTTCACCGTCAGCCGGGTCGACATCGACCGACCTGGCATGACCTACACGACCGACACCCTGCGAGATCTGCGGAAGCGCCTCGGCGACGCCGACCTCTACTTCATTACCGGCGCTGACGCGTTGGCGCAGATCCTGACCTGGCGGGACCACGAGGAGCTGTTCGAGCTGGCGCACTTCGTCGGCTGTACCCGTCCCGGACACAGCGTCGACGACTCGACGCTTCGTGATCTGCCCAGCCGCCGCGTTACGCTCGTGGAGATACCGGCCCTTGCCATCTCGTCGACCGACTGCCGGTCTCGGGTGGCCCGCGGCGAGCCGGTTTGGTATCTCGTACCCGACGGTGTGGTGCAGTACATCGCCAAGCACCGGCTCTATGTTCCATCCCGACCCCTAGGAAACCCGTGACCGCTACCGAACGCGCCAAGGAGCTGACCATCGCCGCGGCGGAGGCCGCGTCCAACAAGCTCGGCGAGCGCATCGTCGCCTTCGACGTCTCCGAGCAACTCGTCATCACCGACGTCTTCATGGTGTGCTCGGCCTCGAACGATCGGCAGGTACGGGCCATCGTCGACGCCGTCGAGCAGAAGCTTCACGAGCTCGGTGCGAAGCCGACCCGTCGCGAGGGGCATCGCGAGGGGCGGTGGGTGCTGCTCGACTACGTCGACATCGTGGTGCATGTGCAGCACGAGGACGAGCGGTCCTATTACGCGCTCGACCGGATCTGGGCCGACTGCCCGGTCATCGACCTCCCCGAGTCGGTCGTCGCCGGCCAGTCCGACTCCGGCGGTGCCGCCCGATGAATCGTCGGCTGGTCCTATGGCGGCACGGCCAGACCGAGTGGAACGTTGCCGGCCGCGGCCAAGGGCACCTCGACGTGCCCCTCGACGACGTCGGCCGGCAACAGGCTCGCGCCGCCGCCGCTCGACTGGCGTCCCTACGGCCCTCGGCGATCATCAGCAGCGACCTCTCGCGGGCGTACGAGACGGCCGATGCCTTGGCCGAGCTGACCGGCCTCGAGGTCCGTCGCGACCCGGCGCTCCGCGAGATCCATCTGGGCCAGTGGCAAGGGCTGACCCGACACGAGGTGAACGAACGTTTCGCCGACGAGCGGCGCCGGATCCAGGCCGGTGAGGACGTCCGCCGCGGCGTCGACGGCGAGACCGTCGCCGAGGTCGCCGATCGAGCCTTCGCCGCCTTGGAACGGGCCGCGAAGCTCGCCGACGGACCCGACGGCGGACGTACCGTCATCGTCGTCGCGCACGGCCTGTCCCTGCGCGTCGGCGCCTGTCGGTTCCTCGGCGTGGCGCAGGAGCACTGGAGTGCCTTCGGCGGCCTGAGCAACTGCGCCTGGATCGTCCTCGAGGAGGGCCGGATGGGCTGGCGGTTCACCGAGTGGAACGCCGGCACCCTCCCCGAGCCGGTGCTCTCGGGCGACGACATCGAGTCGGCCGACGGCGAGGGCGACGCCGACGGGGGACCGCTGGCGAACTGAGTCGGACCGGCGTCCCGCCGGGTTCGATGCGATTTTCGTACGCCTGGTTCCGACGGCTATGCTAGGCGGGCTCGCGCTCACGAAGCCGGGCTCCCGGGGCTGTGGCGCAGTTGGTAGCGCACCTCCATGGCATGGAGGGGGTCAGG
>JALDXR010000295.1:0-5206 GCA_032154865.1 Nocardioidaceae bacterium | reverse complement strand
CATCGCTCCAATGGCTCAGCCGCAACGATTACGTCTGATGGTCGGAGTCGGCGAGCGCGGCGTTGAGCCATTCCTCGTATCGGATCGAGCCGAGGAGAGCATCCTTCTCGGGAACCAGGGTGCGTTGGCTGAGCTCGGCCCCGAAGTAGGGAGCGTGGACGTCAGGCACGACCTCCCGGGGATCATTGCGCGCCCGGAGACTGTCTCGCACCAGCTCGTCGAGCCGGAACTGCTCGGGTCCGCCCAACTCGACCGTGCCGTTGTGCGGTGCACCGACCGCGATCTGACCCAGCGCACTCGCCACGTCGTCGGCCGCCACCGGCTGCACCAGCACCGGGGCCATCCGCACCGTGTTGCCGTCGGTGCCGTCCTTGGCGATGCCCATGATGAACTCGAAGAACTGCGTCGCGTGGAGGATGGAGTACGGGATCGACGAGTCCTTGATCATCGTCTCCTGAACGATCTTGGCCCGCATGTAGCCACTGGCTGTCAGCCGGTCGGTCCCGACCACGGACAGCGCGACATGGTGCCCGACGCCGGCCTCGGATTCGGCCGCGAGGAGATTGTTCGTCGCGGTCGTGAAGAACTCGAGAGCGGCCGGGCCCTCGAGCGATGGAGAGTTGGATACGTCGACGACCACATCCGCGCCGCTCATCGTGTCGGCCACGCCTTCGCCCGTCAGGAGGTTCACGCCCGTGTCGAGCGACGCGTTCACCGCGTCCTGGCCGAGCTCGCGCAGGTTGGTCATGAGCCTCGATCCGATGAGCCCACTGCCGCCTACCACGACGATTCTCATGAGCCTTCCTCCTGTACGGGATCACATCGACGGGCGCGGAACGCATCGTGATGATCGACAAGCAGGCGGTCGAATCTCAAGGGCCGAAGGTCCCACGGCAGCCTCCGACACGCCCGGCTGGTCAGGCGGGGACCTTCGGCACTAGGTCCCTCAGGTACGTGGGCGTAGAACGAGGAGATCAGCGGAAGGAGCGAGACCATGACGGTGATGGTTGAGACCGCCGAAGCATTCTTCGAAGCCTGCGAGACCGGTGGTGGTTGGGAAAAGTGCCAGCAGTACTGCCATCCGGATGCCACATTCGCGGCCCAGGCAGCATCTCTGGAGGGTGTCGACAGCCTCCAGGCCTATACCGAGTGGATGAAGGGTCTGCTCACCCCGGTGCCTGACGGCCAGGCCGAGATCCGGTCGTTCGCCGTCGACGAGCCCCGGAACAAGGTCACCGTGTACGGCGTGTTCCATGGAACTCATACCGGCGACGGAGGGCCGATCCCACCAACCGGGAAGAGTGTGGCGGCGGACTACGTCTACGACATGTCCTTCGAGAACGACAAGATCCGCCATATGACGAAGATCTGGAACGACATCGCCACGATGCAACAGCTCGGCTGGACCTAGCATCGATGAGCGACGAGGCGGCGCGCGAAAGACTGATCCGGGACCATTTCGATTCCTCGAGCGTCGGCGCCGCCGGGGGTGCACCGGGAGACGACATCGCCCGCGCCTCGAAGATCTACGCCGATGACGCTGTCGTCGAGTGGCCGCAAGGCGGTGAACGCGTGCGCGGCAAGGACAACATCATCGCGTTCCGGTCGACCTATCCGGCCCGCCAGGAGTTCGAGCTGCACCGGATCATCGGGTGCCACGACCTCTGGGTCAACGAGTACACGATCACCTACGACGGTCAGCCGGTGATGGCCGTCGGCATCATGGAGTTCCGGGGCGACAAGGTCGTCCGCGAACGGATCTACTTCGGGGATCCCTGGGAGCCGCCGGACTGGCGGGCCCAATGGGTCGAATTGTTCGACCCACGAGAGCCGTCCTAGCCGTCCTCGCGGTGCTGTCGCTCCCGTTCGGTGATCGTCCACGCGGCGTTGACGAGTCCGATGTGACTGAACGCCTGCGGGAAGTTGCCGAGCAGCTCACCGGTCGCCGAGTCGACCTCCTCGGCCAGGAGACCGACGTCGTTGACGTACGCCGCGGCGCGCTCGAAGGTGGCCCGAGCCTCGTCGAGCCGGCCGGCCAAGGCCTGCGCCTGCGCGAGCCAGAAGGTGCACAGCAGGAACGTGCCCTCGTCGCCTGCGAGTCCGTCGACGCCGTCGACCGTCAGATAGCGGAAGACGAGTCCGCGATCGTCGGTGAGCCGCTCGGCGATCGCGGTGATGGTGCTGTCCATCCGAGGGTCGTCCGCCTCGAGGAACCCCACGATCGGCATCATGAGGACCGAAGCATCCAAGGCGTC
The DNA here is from genome assembly GCA_032154865.1 of Nocardioidaceae bacterium. Taxonomy (GTDB): domain Bacteria; phylum Actinomycetota; class Actinomycetes; order Propionibacteriales; family Nocardioidaceae; genus DATFRX01. The sequence goes on along the minus strand of JALDXR010000295.1, from coordinate 2,951 downwards.
CGAGCCGAGTGACTGGGTGAACGCGCCGGCGTCGTCGCTCCACGCGTCGCGCAGGATTACCTCTCGAATCTCCTCACGAGTGCTTGCCCACCGGTCAAGAGTGGTGCCCGGCGGCATCACGTCGGCGAGCGAGATGGCCCGATCCAAGGCGACCCAGCACATCAGCTTGGAGTACGTGAAATGGCGTGGCTCGCCGCGGATCTCCCAGATGCCACGGTCCGGCTGTTGCCAGCGGTCGAGTACGGCGTCGGCGAGCGCGGCGAAGAACCGGCTCATCTGCGGCTCGATCTCCGGCATGCCCTCCCGGTAGCGGTGGGCAGCACCGAGCAGCTCCCCGTAGACGTCGATCTGCGACTGCTGCCAGGCGCCGTTGCCGATCCGAACGGGCCGGCTCTTTCGCCAGCCCGACAGGTGACTCAGCTGCCGTTCGGTCAGATCACGCTCGCCGCCGATGCCGTACATGATCTGCAGCGTGTCCTTGGGGTCGTAGGACGCGGCCGCAGCGAGGATGAACTCGAAGAACTCGAGTGCTTCGTCGGGGCAGGCGGCGACCCAGAGCGCCTCCATGGTGAAGCTCGCGTCCCTGATCCACGAGAAGCGGTAGTCCCAGTTTCGCTCTCCCCCGATCTCCTCCGGGAGCGACGTCGTCGCCGCCGCGATGATGGCCCCGGTGGGCTGGTAGCTCAAGGCTTGGAGCACTCGGCCCGAGTGGTGCACCAGGTCGCGCCACGGGCCGTCATAGTTCTGGTGGAGTGCCGACCAAGCGGTCCAGGTGTCCAGCGTTCCGGCCAGACATTTCGCGATCTCCTGCTGGGTCCAGATCCGGGGCGGCTGCCCGGTGAGGCTGGAGCGCTGAAGTGCGAAGGCCATCTGTTCCTCGGCCCGCAGCGTCCACGTCGTCGTGACGACATCCTGCGCGATCGTCGGCTCGACCGGTGAAGCCAGCGCCAACAGCTCGGTGCCACCTTGGACCAGTACGCCGCCGTCAACGGCCGACAGCAGCGGTACGACCAGCCCGTACTCGGGGCGGGCACGGAAATGGAGCTCGACCTCCACCGAGCCGTCCTCACAACGCAACGAGCGAATGAGGAGTCCGGGCGCAACGGCTCCGAGCCGATGCGGGTCGTCGATCGGCCCCAAGCCCAACGCGTCGGTGACCACGAGGACGCCGGACTGCGTCTCGAACCTGGTCTCGAGAACCATCGTCGGCTCGACATACCGCCGGGTCGCCGTGTACGGCCCGACCGGACGGATCGACCAATGCCCCGCCTGCGGATCGAGTAGGGCTCCCAGCACCGACGGACTGTCGAATCGAGGAAAGCACAGCCAGTCGACGGAGCCGTGCCGGGACACCAGAGCCGCCGAGTGGCGGTCGGACAGCAACGCATACTCGCCGATCGACGTCTCGCTCATACGCTCCACCCTCGCCACGTCGACAATCACCCCGGACTTCGTCCGTTCACAGTCTCGGTTCGGACGACCGTTGGCGCCAGAGGAAGACGGCCCGACGGCAGCAACGAAGCCCATCAGTCGGTTCAGACCCCGGCGATTCGGTTCGCCCGAACCCGTCGATGGTCCACGATCGCCAGCCCGACCAGGACGACGACCAGGAAGCCGATCGTGGCCATCCCGCTCACCAGCGGCGCCAGCGGGATGGCACCGACGAGGACGACGACGGTGATCACGGTCGGCCACGACATCCCATGGCCGATCCGGAGGAGACAGCCCACCAATCCGACCAGGTACAACGCCGGCCCGCCCAGCAACGTCAACGCGCCGGACAGCTCCAGCGCCTCGTCGGGATGGGCGATCACCAACTCGTCCCCGACCGCCATCAAGACGATGCCGGCAATGATCGGCAGGTGCAGGTAGGTGAAGACATCGCGGCCCAAGGCACCGGTCTCGATGATGCTGCTGCCGCCGATGCGCTGGGCGAGGAACCGGGCGGTGTCGGCGAAGTAGAGCCACCACAGCGCGGTCGACGAGAGGAACGCCAAGCAGAGGGCGACGGTCACCGACGCGCTCAGCCCGACGTCGGACGCCGTGACGCCGGTGAGCACGATGCTCTCGCCGAGCGCGATGATGACGAAGAGCTCGAACCGTTCGGCGAAGTGGGCGCCGTCGATCTGCCACTGCTGATGCGGCGTCCTGCCGACGCTGGGGAGCCAGAACCGGGCCAAGGGAGCGGCCAGGTCGACGCCGAGCGCGGCCACCCACAGCGGCCAGCGGGCATCGTCGATCAGGCCGCCCGCGATCCACAGCGGAGCCGAGAGGATGCTCCAGGCCAGGATCTGCGTGAAGTTCTGGTGGAACGGTCCCGGCGGGGTCACGGCGACGACGAACACGTTGCGCGCGACCTGCAATCCCACGTAGCTCGCCGCGAACAGCAGGGCCCGATCGCCGAAGCCCTCGGGGATCGCCACCGCCATCAGCAGGCTGGCCAGCATCACGACGATCAAGATCAGGCGTACGGCCGTGGTCTCGGGATCGAACCAGTTCGCCATCCACGTCGTGTAGTTCCACGCCCAGTAGAGCGCGACCAGCATCAGGGCGGTTTCGGCGGCGGCCGCCCAGCTAAGGCCGGCCCCGAGCAGATGGTGCGACAGCTGCGTCACACCGAAGACGTAGACGAGGTCGAAGAACAGCTCGAAGAAGGTCGCCCGCTGCTCCTGCCCACGCGAGCGGATGAACCGGATGTCTGGCACTACCGTCGGTTCGTCGGTGCCTGCCGCCTCGGACACGATCCTGAGCCTATCGCCGCTGGTGACGCCGCCCCTCGATCCGAACGGCTAGTCTCTCACCGGCGTGAACGTGTTGGTCATCCGTGGAACAGGCCGGGCAGTCGCCACCGTCCGCTCGGTCGCTTGTGCACGCACCGGTTGTTTGACCCGGCGCTCGATCTCCTCGGTCCTAGTCGAAGTACACGCGCTCGGGCTCGGTCAGCGCATGAG
>JALDXR010000294.1:0-5229 GCA_032154865.1 Nocardioidaceae bacterium | reverse complement strand
CCTTCCGAAGTGGACGGTCCGGGCGCGTGACGGCGATGCCGCCAATGGCGTCGTCGGGACCACGCCGACCGGCCATTCGTACGAGTCGCGACCACCACCGATCCTCGGTTGGGGAAACACCAGCAAGCGTTCACCGTCGCGACGACAATGCGGTTCCGACCGGACCGTCGTCGAGCTCTACCGCTTCCCGCTGCCAGTCGAGTACGCCGGCCGTCACCGTCGACGAACCGAAGCAGCATAGCGACGGGCCTCTTCCGCGAGCGCCGACCGCAGGCGCTCATCAGCGTCGCGCACCCTCGCGGTCCAGGGCGCCTCCTAGGTCGCCCCAGGGACGGTTGACTCGGGGTGATCCGTGCGCTCGCCTCGATCACCTGGCGCCCGGCTCGGCGTCCACCGGCGATTCCACGCCTGATTTCACGCTCGATCTAATCCTTTCGGCGTAGTCCAGATACGCACCGATACTCGTGTCTGCGGCACCCCTGACGCCTAGATTCGACTTGATTGTCAGGGGGTGTACGCGCCAGGTGAAATCGGATGAACTGACCACGGTTCCGTCGCGGCCTGCCGGCCGCGATCTGACGAGTCGTGCATCCCTCAATGCGGTCGCCTCCGGATTGGACTATTCGGTACGAGCCGCCGTCGAGCTGATCGTGAGCCCGCTGCTGGTTTCGGGGCTCGGCGCGCAGGTCTTCGGCGCCTGGCGGGTGCTGTGGCAGTGGTCCGCGTACGTGTGGGGGGCCAGCGGACGCTCCGCCCAGGCGCTGCAGTCGGCGATCGCCAACCGGCAGTGGACCGCGACCGACGACGACAAGCGCCGGCTGGTCGGCAGCGCGGTCGTCGTCTGGCTGATCTTCCTGCCGCTGCTCCTGGTCGCCGGAGCGATCGGCGTGTGGCTGGGGCCGTCGTTCCTCGATGTCCCGCCCTCCTACTACACCGAGGTCCGGATCGCCGCCGCCGTCCTCGTCGTCGACTCGATGGCGGTCACCCTGCTGACGCTGCCGCGATCGGCGCTGCAGGGCGAGAATCTGGGCTACGCCCGGATGGGCATCTCGACCCTGCTGATCGCCATCGGCGGCGTCTTCTTGGTGCTGGCGGTGAAGCTGGGGTACGGCCTGGTCGGAGTCGCCACGGCGACCCTGATGACCTCGCTGCTGACCGGCTGGGTGTTCTGGCGCATCACCCGCCATCGGCTGCGGTGGTACGGCGTCAGTCGACCGAGCCGGAAGCTGGTGCGATGGTTCCTCGGCCTCTCGGCCTGGTTCCTCGGCTGGAAGTTCGTGCTCGAGGCGATGATCGCGAGCGACATCCTGATACTCGCCGGCTTCGCCTCGCTGAGTCTGGTCGCTGCGTACGCGCTGACCAAGTTCGTCGCCGAGTCGCTCAGTCAGGGGCTCAGCCTGCTGGTGCAGGCCACGATCCCGGGCATCGGCGGCTACCTCGGTGCCGGCCGGCTACGCCGTGCGTCGTCATTACGTGGCGAGGTGATGGCGCTGCTGTGGCTGGTCGGCACCGCCGCCGGTGCGACGGTGGTCGCCTGGAACGGCTCGTTCGTGGGTCTGTGGGTCGGCGACGACCTGTTCGCCGGTGACACCGAGACCCTGCTCATCGTCGTACTGGCGTTGCAACTCGCGATGATCAAGGCCGACACGTTCATCATCGACGTCGCGCTGATCCCGCGAGTGAAGGTGATCGCGGGTGTTGTCTCCGCGGTGCTGTCGGTCGGCTTCGCCATCGTGGGCGTGGGTGTCTTCGACGCCGGCGTCACGGGGCTCTGTCTCGGCCTGATCGCGGGCCGGATGGTCCTGGGAATCGTGTCGCCGGTCGCAGTCGGTCGGGTGCTCGAGCTCCCGCTACGCGCCCAGCTCCGGGCGGTCGTACGGCCGCTCGTCGTGAGCATTGTCGTCTTCGCCGCTGCGTTGCAGGTGAGCGAACGCGTCACGATCGACTCGTGGCTGCGGCTCATCCCGGTCGTGATCGTCACCGTCGTCGCCCTCGGCCTGGTGGCAGCCTTCTCCGGTCTGCGTCGAGCCCAGCGTGAGCAGCTGGTCATGCGGACCCGGGCCACCGTCACCCGGCTGCGGAGGTCGACATGACCGTGTCCCTCCTGTCCGCGCCGGCCGCGCCCGAGCGGGAGCGGCCCACCAGGGCGATCTCGAGCTTGCCCGAGACCTTCGTCATCGCGGGGTCGGTGGTCGCACCGCTGAACCTGATCCTCGCCGCCAGCCTCACGGTCTACGACGTCATCATCGGGATGGCGCTCGTGATGCTGCTCGTGGAGGGTCGGCGGCTCCCGTTGCCACCGTCGGGATACGTCGCGTGCTCCTTCGTCTTCGTTTTTGCCGCGCTGTTCAGTGCCTATCGGGCGACGGTGCCGCTCGAAGCGCTGACGCAGATCATGCAGTACCTGTTCATCTTCTTCGTGCAGATCCCCGTGATCCTCGCGGTGATCAAGACCCGGCGACAGGCTCTGATGTGCCTGCTCCTGATGTGCGTCGGGACCTTGGCGGCGATCCTCCACGCGCACACGTTCCAGCAGACCCAGGGCGCCGGCCGGGTGGTCGTCTTCTACAGCGAGAACCCCAACCGCCTCGGCTATCCCACCGCGTACCTGCTGCCGATCCTGATCGTGCTGTGGATCGCCGCGGACCGGATGTGGCGGCGCAAGCGCTGGCTGTTCACCGCGCTGCTCGCGGGCTCGGTCTACCTGGCGATCTGGGCGCTCGCCGCATCGGCATCGCGCAGCGCGACCCTCGGCTCGATCGTGGCGCTCGTCGTCTTCGTCGTGCTGCGTCCGGGAGTCGGCCCCGGGCGAATGCTCTTGCGAGCCGTCGGGCTGGCCAGCGTGCTCACAGTCATCGTCCTCGTGCTGTGGAACACCGGTCAGCTGCCATCGACCCTCGAGGAACGGGTCCAGCGCAGCTTCAGCTCGGACACCGAGGACAACACGCATCTGGTCGCGGATCGGGAGAACCTCGCCGATGCCGGGGTACGGGCCTTCCTCGACTCTCCATTCTTCGGCACCGGGCTCGACAACTTCCGCTATGTCGCACCCGACTACGACCTGGACGCGACCCCGCAGCTGCCGCACAACCTCTGGCTGCAGTTCCTCGTCCAAGTCGGGGTGTTCGGCACGATCGCCGTCGGCCTGATGCTCCTGCTGTGGTTCCGCGACATGGTCCGCGCCCGCCGAAAAGCCGACTCGCTCGACAGTCTGATGCTGTGGTCGCTGGTGTCCGCGATGGTCGGCATCTTGGCGATCTTGTTCTTCGCGCCGGAGATGATCGACCGGCATTACTGGCTGATCTTCGGGCTCGGTCTCGCCACCGCGAACGGGCTCCGTGACCGGTCGAGGTGGGAGGGGACCGGATGACCGACGACGCGCAGCGTCCCTCCGTACTGCATGTGATCATGCGGGCCGGAGCGACCAACAGTCAGTACAACGAGCACTGTCTGCCCGTGTATCACGAGCGGCAGATCACGATCGCGTCCCTCTTCCCGGCCGACGTGACGCCGCCGCCCGGACTGCGCATGGTCGAGGGCGACGGCACCCTGCGCGGGAGCCTGCGGACGATCCGCTTCGCTCTCGAGCTCGGCCCGTACGACGCCGTCCACGTCCACGCACCGGCGAGCGGAATCCTGACCCTCTTGGTCTACCTGCGGCTGTTCCGGTCGCGGCGCGACCTGGTGTTCACGGTGCACAACTCGTGGAAGAGCTTCCGGCGCCGCAACCGGTTATTCCTCTACCTCATCATGTTCCTCTATCCGACGATCGTGATGTGTGGTGCGGCGGCCGCCGAGTCGCTGCCACGAGTGCTGGGCTGGCTGGTGGCGCCGCGGTTGTCGGTCATCCCGAACGGCGTGGACGTGGACCGGGTCGACCTCGCCGTCGGCCGCCGGACGGCGTACGCGCAGGAGAACGGACTCACCGTCGTCTCGGTCAACCGGCTCATCCCGATCAAGGATCCGTGGACCCTGCTGCAGTCGTTCGAGCAAATGCGTTCGCCGGACGCCGAGCTGGTGTACGTCGGCGACGGCGAGCTGCGCGACGGCCTAGAGGCCGGAGCGAAAATCTCCAGCGTGCGCAACCGGGTTCAGCTCAAGGGGCTCATCCCACGCGACGACGTCTATCGACTGCTTCGCGACGCGGACGTCTTCGTGTCGACGTCCAAGGGGGAAGGACTTCCGGTCGCGGTGCTCGAGGCGATGGTGTGCGGCTGCCCGGTGATCCTCTCGGACATCCCGCCGCATCGCGAGGTCGCGGCCATCGCGCCCGGCGTGACACTCGTCCCGGTCGGGGACGTCGAGGGGTTCGCCGCCGCACTGCAACGGATCGGGGCGTACGACACCGCCGAGCGGCGGGCAATCGGACAACAACAGCGCAACAGCGTGGCGGAACGATTCAGCGTCCGCGCAATGAATGAGGCGTACAGGGAGCTCTACATGCAGCTGATGGAAAGCAACGGCGGAATTCGCCGGCCTCCCGGCGAACCGAACCGGACCCAGTCGTCGGACGACGGCGACGTCGTCGGTCTGCTGGCCAGGATGCGCGCCCGGATGGGCACCTGCATCGCCCTCACCCTGCTCGGGGCGTTCGCCGGCCTGGGTTACGCGCAGCTTCAAGACCCGCAATTCCAGGCGCAGTCGAGCCTGATCGTCGGCGACATCGTCGGCGGTCCGGCCGACCAGGACGCGCTGGACGCGAGCGCGGCGCTCGCCGCCACGTACGCCGACCTCGCCCGGCGCGAGCCGGTGCTCCGGCCGGTCGCGGAGGCGGGCTTCGCGGACTCCTGGCAGGACCTGCAGCCCAAGGTCCATGCGGAGGTCGGTGACAAGAACCCGCAGCTCGTCCAGATCGCCGTGACGGCGCCCACCGGCGGCGAGGCTCTGCGCCTCGTCGATGCGGTGGCCGATCAGGTCGTGGAGCTGGCCGGTCAAGCCCAGAAGCGTCGGCAGGACGACTTCGTGGTCTCGCAGACGAGGTACCTCGAGAATCAGATCGCGCAGACCCAGGCCGACATCGAGGAGCTCGAGGAGCAGCGGGCCTCGGGCGTGTCGAGCAGATTCGTCAATGAGGAGATCAGGCGTGAGCAGCGGCGTCTCGAGGGCCTCGAGGCCGACTACACCGACATCAGCCAGATCGCGGCGGAACGGCCGCCGGGCGCCAGCGTCGCCGTCCTCGAGGATTCCTACGCCTCGCGGCATCCGATCAAGCCCGACAAGAAGTCGATG
>JALDXR010000293.1:0-5237 GCA_032154865.1 Nocardioidaceae bacterium | reverse complement strand
TCCGTACGACTGAAAGGAGGCGGCCATGTCCATCCGCACGCAGGTCTGCCCTCTGAAAGGTTCAATGGATTGGCTTTCGCACGTTCGTTCCAGTGTGGTCATTGCGGCGTAACCGTCTCGCTCGACGCACCCGGAACCTCTCATCGCAATCATTGCCCCCAGTGCCTGTGGTCTCGGCACCTCGACCGCAACGCGCCCGGTGATCGCAACGCCAAGTGTCCCGGCGGCATGGAGCCGATCGCGGTCACGGTTCGTGGCGAAGGACGCTGGGTCCTCGTCCACCGGTGTCTGGACTGCGGGCGCCTTCGCCTCAACAAGACCGCCGGTGACGACAACGCGCTCGAACTGATGCGGCTGGCCGCGCTGCCGCTGACGATGCCGCCGGTGCCGTACCAACGACTCATGGGCTGACGCGGGTAGCATTCAGCGCGTGATGAAAACCACCGCCCGCGAACTCCACGGCGGTCGCGTTCCAGCGGCGATCTTGGGCACAGTGGACTCATGCCCACGAATGACGCAGCGCGCGTAACGACATCACAGGGGCTTGGGCTGCCCGCGGGGACCCGAGCCTGCCTGTTCGATCTCGACGGCGTGCTCACCCGCACCGCCGACATCCATCGAGCGGCCTGGCGACAGGTGTTCGACGAGTTCCTGGCCGGCGCGGACGCGGACCCGGCCCACCCGTTCAGCGACCAGGACTACCTGGCGTACGTCGACGGCAAGCCCCGCCGGGACGGGGTTCGTGACTTCCTCGCCTCGAGGGGCATCCGGCTTCCCGAGGGGGATCCCGACGAACCACCGTCGTCGCGCACGATCGCCGGGATCGCGAACACCAAGCAGGAGCGCCTGGTCAAGCTGCTTAGTGCCGAAGGCGTCCGCGTCTACGACGGGTCGGTCGACTACGTACGCGCCGCGCGGGCCGCCGGGCTCGCCACCGCGGTCGTGACGTCGTCGGCCAACAGTTCGGTCATCCTCGAGGCCGCCGGCATCAGCGATCTGTTCGACGCGCGGATCGACGGTGTGGTGGCTGCGCGAGAGGGTCTCGTCGGCAAGCCGGCGCCGGACACCTTTCTGGCCGGCGCGACCGCGTTGGGAGGGAAGCCCGCCGACGCCGCCGTGTTCGAGGACGCCATCGCCGGTGTGGCGGCCGGCCGGGCCGGAGGCTTCGGCTTCGTCGTCGGCATCGACCGCGTCGGCCAGGCGGAGGCCCTGCGAAGCCACGGAGCCGACATCGTGGGCGCCGATCTGGCTGAGCTCGTGGACGCCTGATGGCCGCGCATCCGAAGTACGTCGTCGAGCCCTGGTCGCTCCAGGTGACCGACCTCGACCTCGAGACGATCTCCCAGCTCGAGTCGATCTTCGCCCTGTCCAACGGCCATATCGGGCTGCGCGGCACCCTCGACGAGGGCGAGCCGCGGGCGGTGCCGGGCACCTACCTCAACGGGTTCTTCGAAGAGCGCCCGTTCGCCCATCCGGAGATCGGCTACGGATTCCCGGAGTCGGGTCAGACCGTCGTCAACGTCACCGACGGAAAGATCATCCGGGTGATCGTCGGCGACTCGCCGCTCGACCTGCGGTACGGCCGGATCCTGTCCCACGAGCAGCGCCTGGACTTCCGTACCGGCCTGCTGTCGCGCCGTACCGAGTGGGTCTCGCCGGCCGGTCAGACCGTCCGCGTCACGTCGCACCGGCTGGTGTCGTTCACCCGCCGCTCGGTCGCCGCGATCGCGTACGAAGTCGAACCGCTCGATGGCGCCCTCGACATCGCCGTGCAGTCCGACCTGCTGGCCGAGGAGTCAGTCGAGGTGGCCGGCGACGCCGATCCGCGGGCCGGCGTCGGCCTGCTCAGTCCGCTCGAGCCCCAGCTGGCCGGCAGCCACGGGACCGCCGGCGTCCTGGTGCACCAGACCGCCCGCTCGGGACTACGCGTCGCCGCCGGGGCCGACCACGTCTTCGAGGCGCCAGGCCCGGTCGACTCGTCCATGCACGTCAACGACGACCTGATCAGGCTGACGATCGCGGCGCGGCTGCCCCAGGGCACCAAGTTCCGCCTGGTCAAATTCCTCGCGTACGGGTGGTCCCATCGGCGATCGGCGGCTGCCCTGCGAGACCAGGTCGAGGGAGCCCTGGCGACGGCCCGGCTGACCGGCTGGGACGAGCTCGCCGCCGAGCAGCGCCAGCAGCTGGACGACTTCTGGGATCGCGCGGACATCGAGGTCGACGGAGATCCCGAGCTCCAGCAGGCCGTGCGATTCGCGCTGTTCCACATCCAGCAGGCCGCGGTTCGGACCGAGGGTCGCCCGATCCCGGCCAAGGGGCTGACCGGCCCGGGCTACGACGGACACGCGTTCTGGGACGCCGAGGCCTTCGTGCTGCCGGTCCTGTCGTACACGACGCCGGCCGGGGCCCGAGAGGTGCTGACCTGGCGGCATTCGACCCTGCCGCTCGCCCACGAGCGCGCCGAGTTGCTGGGGCAGCACGGAGCTGCCTTCCCGTGGCGCACGATCCGCGGCGAGGAGTGCTCCGGCTACTGGCCGGCCGGGACCGCCGCGTTCCACATCAATGCCGCGATCGCCGACGCGACCATCCGCTACGTCACCACGAGCCAGGACGAGGAGTTCGCCCGCAACGAGGGGATGGACCTGCTCGTCGAGACCGCCCGGCTGTGGAGCTCGCTCGGGCACTTCGACGCCGAAGGCGGCTTCCGCATCCACGGCGTGACCGGACCGGACGAGTACACCGCGGTCGTCGACGACAACGTCTACACCAACCTGATGGCGCAACGTAACCTGCGGGCCGCCGTCGAGTTCAGCAAGCGCTGGCCGGAGCGCGCCGCCGACCTCGCCGTCGAACAGTCCGAGTTCGAACGCTGGCAGCGCGCCGCGGATGCGGTCGTGATCCCGTACGACGAAGACCTCGGGGTTCACAGCCAGAGCCAGGGGTTCACCGAGCACGCCGAGTGGGACTTCGAGGGCACGCCGCCGACCGACTACCCGTTGCTGATGCACCACCCGTACTTCGAGATCTATCGCAAGCAGGTCGTCAAGCAGCCCGACCTGGTGCTCGCCATGCATCTTCGCGGCGACGCGTTCACGCCTGCGGAGAAGCAACGCAACTTCGTCTACTACGAGGCTCGCACCGTCCGGGACTCGTCGCTGTCCGCCGGGACCCAGGGCGTGATCGCCGCCGAGGTGGGCTACCTCGACCTCGGGTACGCCTACTGGCGCGAGGCCGCGCTCACCGACCTGTACGACCTGCACCACAACATCGCGCACGGTCTCCATATCGCCTCGCTGGCCGGCGCCTGGACCACCGCCGTCGCCGGGTTCGGCGGCATGCGCGACTACGACGGCCGGCTCTCGTTCGCACCGCGGCTGCCAAGGGCGCTGACCCGGCTCGCCTTCCGGCTCAGCTTCCAGGGCCGCTGCGTGCGAGTCGAGGTCCGGCCGGACCAGACGACGTACCGGCTCCTGGCCGGCGACCCGCTCGACGTGACGCATCACGGTGAAGCGGTCCGGCTGGAGAGCGGGTCGGAGGTGGTACGCCCGGTTCCGCCGGCACCGCGGCTCGGACCCGTCCGGCAGCCCTCCGGCCGCGAGCCCAGGACCTGACCCGATCGCCGCGACGGGTCAGTTCTGCGTCGGATCCTCCGGGCAGGTCGCGAGCAGCCGGAGATTGCCCGGCTGGCGGCGGAGGACCTGCGACCACAGATCGACCGGCGACTCGGTCGTCAGGTCATCGTCCACGCCGTCGACGACGAGCCAGGACCCTTCGGCGATCTCGTCCTCGAGCTGACCCGGCGACCACCCGGCGTAGCCGGCGAAGATCCGCAGTCCGGTCAGCGCCCCGGTCAGCACCTCGACCGGTGTGTCGAGGTCGACCAGCCCGACCCGGCCGTACATCGCGCGCCAACCCAGCGGTGCGTCGTCGGCCGAAGAGGTCAGCACCCCGATCGCCAGGGCCGAGTCGGTCGCGACCGGGCCGCCGCCGAACAGCGAGCTCGGGGCGCTGACGTCGCCGGTCCAGTCCGGCAGGACCTCGCGGACCTCGACCTCGAGCGGCCGGTTCAAGATCACGCCGAGCGTCCCGGTGTGGTCGTGGTCCAAGATCAAGACGACGGTGCGCGCGAAGTTGGGGTCGCGCAATGTCGGCGACGCCACGAGAAGCCGGCCGGAATAGGACGGAGTGTCCGATCCGTCGCCGAGCGGCTCTCCAGGTCGCTCGTCGGGCAACTCGCTCATGGGGTCGCCGTGCTGCTCTTGCTGCGGGTCACGCGGTCGCTCGCCGGCCATGCCCCAATGGTGGCATCCCGGCCCGACCGAGCTGTACCCGTCTATCTGACATCCTTGATGTGACATGAACGCCGTGCCACGATCCGTCGTCACCGCCGACGACGCCGCCAGAGACCTGACGATCGACGAGCTGGCCGCCCGGGTCGGCATGACGGTGCGCAACGTCCGGGCGTACGCCAGCCGCGGACTGCTCCCACCGCCCCGGCTGGTCGGCCGTACCGGCTACTACGGCCGCGACCACGTCCACCGCCTGCTGCTGGTCCGCGAACTGCTGGATCGCGGCTACACGCTCGCGGCGGTCGAGCAGGCGATGCGCCAGCGCGGTCCCGGACTCGCCGGGCACGCCCTCGATCTGCTCCGGATGCTGGACAGCCCGATCGTCGACGAGGAACCGCCCGAGGAGATCTCAAGGCAGACGCTCACTGCCCTTGCGGGGATCGACCGGGAGGACGTCCTGGTCGACCGGATCGTGGAGCTGGGACTGGCCGAGCGGATCGACGACGACCGGTTGCGGCTCCTCCAGCCGAGCGTGGTCCGGGCCGGCGCCCAGGCGATCGCCCTCGGCCTCGATCCCGACAGCGTGATCGACCTGCTCCCGGTGCTGTCGGAGCACCTGTCAGCGATCGCCCAGGCCTTCGTGTCCCGGGTACGCGACCAGATCTGGCATCCGTTCGCCGAGGCCGGGCTGCCACAGGACGAGTGGGCCCGGGTTCTGCTGGCCATCGAGACCCTCGTCCCGGTGGCCGGCCAGGCAGTCGTCACGGTGTTCCAGCGCGAGCTGGGGACGGCGATCCGCGAGGCCCTCGGCGAGGAGCTCGGCCGGCTCACCGAGTCGAGCGACTAGGGCGTGTCTCCCTAGCGCCGCGGCTCACGAGTCGGCGTGCTGCTGCGCCGCGTCGCGGACGGCGGTCGCCACCGCGTGATGGACGTCGGCGTTGAAGACCG
>JALDXR010000292.1:0-5237 GCA_032154865.1 Nocardioidaceae bacterium | reverse complement strand
GCTGCGGCGTCTCGGCGTACGCACGCCTGCTCGAAAGCGGTCGGCCCGCCGATACCCTTGACCGGTGACGCCCGACCAGCTCTCCGACGCCATCGTCGCCGCGCTCAATGCCGCGGTGACGGACGGCGACCTGACCCTGTCCGACGGCGTGCCGGCGAGCGTCCGAGTCGAGCGACCGAAGGTGAAGGAACACGGCGACTACGCCACCAACGTCGCGATGCAGCTCACCAAGCAGGCCGGCCGGCCGCCACGCGAGATCGCCGAGCTGATCGCGGCTCGGCTCGCCAAGACCGACGGCATCGCCGCCGCCGAGGTGGCCGGGCCGGGTTTCCTCAACGTCCGAATCGACGCCGGTGCCCAAGGTGTGCTGGCAGCCGAGATCGTCGCGGCCGGCGACTCCTACGGCGGCAGCGACCAGCTCCGGGGTGTCAAGGTCAACCTGGAGTTCGTCTCGGCCAACCCGACCGGACCGGTCACGCTCGCCTCCGCCCGATGGGCCGCCGTCGGCGACAGCCTGGCGCGAATCCTCGAGGCGATCGGCGCCGATGTGACGCGGGAGTACTACTTCAACGATCACGGCGCGCAGATCGACCGGTTCGCGCTCTCCCTCCTGGCCCGGGCGCGTGGCCAGGAGCCGCCGCAGGACGGCTACTTCGGTGACTACGTCGACGAGGTCGCGAGCCGCGTCGTCGCCGCCGAGCCCGACGTCTTGTCCTTGCCGGATGCCGATGCGCAGGAGGTCTTTCGGCGCGAGGGCGTGGCGTTGATGTTCGACGAGGTCAAGCGGAGCCTGCGCGACTTCGGCGTCGACTTCGACGTCTACTTCCACGAGGCCTCGGTCCACGAGTCCGGCGCGGTCCAGCAAGCGATCGATCGGTTGACCAAATTGGGCCAGACGTACGAGAAGGACGGCGCGGTCTGGCTGAAGAGCACGGACTACGGCGACGACAAGGACCGGCCGCTGATCCGGTCCAACGGCACAGCGACCTACATCGCCGGCGACGCCGCCTACTACCTCGACAAGCGGCAGCGGCGTGAGTTCGATCGGGTCATGATCCTCCTGGGCGCGGATCACCACGGCTACATCGGTCGCTATCGGGCGCTGAGTGCCTCCTTCGGAGACGACCCCGACAAGCATCTCGAGATCCTCATCGGCCAGATGGTCAACCTCGTACGCGACGGCAAGCCGCTGCGGATGTCGAAGCGGGCCGGCACGGTTCTGACCATGCAGGATCTGGTCGGCACGGTCGGGGTCGACGCCGCGCGCTACTCGCTCGTCCGCTACTCGATGGACGCCACCATCGACCTGGACCTGGATCTGTGGGCCCGCCAGACGCAGGACAACCCGGTCTTCTACGTGCAGTACGCCCACGCCAGACTGGCGTCGATCCTCCGCAATGCGGCCGACCTGGGTCTGGCGCCGGCCGGAGCCGACTTCGATCCGGGCCTGCTCAGCACGGCCCGAGAGGGCGACCTGCTGCGAGCCCTTGCCGAGTTTCCGCGGGTGGTCGGTCACGCGGCGGAGCTTCGCGAGCCGCACCGGGTGGCCCGCTACCTGGAGGACACGGCGGCGTCGTTCCACAAGTTCTACGACGAGTGCCGGGTGCTTCCGCTCGGCGACGAGGAGCCGACACCTCTGCACGCGGCCCGGCTGCTGCTGGTCGCCGCGACCCGGCAGGTCGTCGCCAACGGTCTCGGGCTGCTCGGCGTGACGGCGCCAGAGCGGATGTAAAGCCGGCGGCATGCGCACGCACGAGGCTGGAGCACGGCATGGCCAGGCGGGATATCGCGGACCCGCCTGGCTGGAGGCGCCCGTCGACGTCAACGCCCTGGTCGGGCCGCTGTGGTCGCGGACAGTCGATCGGGACCCAGGCGGTCGGCTCGAGGTCGGTGGCGTACCCGTCACCCGACTCGCTCAGGAGTTCGGCACCCCGACGTACGTGCTCGACGAGCGCGACTTCCGCGAACGGGCCCGCGCCTTCCACGACGCGTTCGAAGGTATCGACGTCTACTACGCCGGCAAGGCCTTCCTGTGCACGGCGGTGGTCCGCTGGGCGATGGAGGAGGGCCTGCGGCTCGACGTGTGCACCAGCGGCGAGCTGGCCGTCGCGCTGCGGGCCGGCCTGCCGCCCGAGCACATCGGGTTCCACGGCAACAACAAGAGCCTCGACGAGCTGCGAAGGGCCATCGAGGTCGGCGTCGGGCGCGTGATCGTCGACTCCTTCGACGAGGTCGATCGGCTGGTCGCGCTGACGGCCGAGCTCGACGCGACGGCACACGTGATGGTCCGGGTGACCGCCGGCGTCGAGGCGCACACCCACGAATACATCGCGACCGCGCACGAGGACCAGAAGTTCGGCTTCTCGATCGCGGAGGACGACGCCTTCGATGCGGTACGCCGAATCGTCGACGAACCCCGTCTGGGCGTGCTCGGACTCCACTCGCACATCGGGTCGCAGGTGTTCGACACGACCGGGTTCGAGGTCGCGACTCGACGGGTGCTGGAGCTGCATGCCCGGGTCCGCGACGAGCTCGGCGAGGTGCTGCCGGAGCTGGGACTCGGCGGCGGCTTCGGCATCGCGTACACGACCCAGGACACGCCCTCGACCGCCGCCGAGCTGGCCCACGGGTTGCTCGGCACCGTGGCCCACGAGTGCCAGGCGATGGGGCTCGACCTCCCGCGCCTGTCGGTCGAACCGGGCCGTGCCATCGTCGGTCCGTCGATGCACACCCTGTACGAGGTGGGCACGGTCAAACGGGTGCCATTCGACGGCGGGGCGTCGCGTACCTACGTCGCAGTCGACGGCGGCATGAGCGACAACCTCCGGACCGCGCTGTACGACGCGGACTACTCGTGCACGCTCGCCTCGCGGCGATCCGACGCGCCTCCGGCGTTGGCCCGTGTCGTCGGCAAGCACTGTGAGTCCGGCGACATCCTCGTCAAGGACGAGTTCCTCCCGAGTGACGTCGCGCCGGGCGACCTGCTGGCCGTCCCGGGCACCGGTGCCTACTGCCGTTCGCTCGCGAGCAACTACAACCATCTGCCTCGGCCCGGGGTCGTGGCCGTACGAGACGGCGCGGCCCGACTCGTCGTGCGTCCCGAGACCGAGGACGACCTGCTGCGACTGGACGTCGGCTCATGACGACCGAGCGACTGCCGACGCTGCGGGTCGGACTGCTCGGGTGCGGCAACGTCGGGGCCGAGGTGGTGCGGATCCTCCGGACCGAGGCCGACGAGCTCGCCGCCCGGGCCGGAGCCCGCTTGGAGATCGCCGGCGTGGCGGTTCGCCGACCCGGGCGGGCCCGCGACGTCGACCTGGATCCGAGCCTGTTCACCACGGACGCCCAGGGCCTGGTCACTCGCGACGACGTCGACCTGGTCATCGAGGTGATCGGCGGCATCGAGCCGGCGAGGAGCCTGATCCTGACCGCGTTGGACAGTGGAGCGTCGGTCGTCACGGCCAACAAGGCGCTGCTCGCCGAGGACGGCGAGACCCTGTTCGCCGCCGCCGAGAAGGCCGGACGCGACCTCTACTTCGAGGCTGCCGTCGCCGGCGCGATCCCGATCCTCCGGCCACTGCGCGAGTCGCTCGCCGGCGACCGGGTCGAGCGGGTGATCGGGATCGTCAACGGCACCACCAACTACATCCTCGACAAGATGACGTCCACCGGCGCCGGCTTCGCCGAGGCGTTGGAGGAAGCCCAGTCGCTCGGCTACGCCGAAGCCGACCCCACCGCGGACATCGAGGGCTTCGACTCCGCGGCGAAGGCTGCGATCCTCGCTGGTCTGGCGTTCCACACTCGGGTCACCGCCGCCGACGTCTATCGGGAGGGCATCACCGATATCACCGCCCGCGACGTGGCTTCGGCGGCCGAGATGGGCTGCGTCGTCAAGGCTTTGGCGATCTGTGAGTTCCGGGAGACCGGCCAGGGTCCGGCCGTGTCGGTGCGCGTACACCCCGCGATGATTCCGGCGACACATCCCTTGGCCAGCGTGCGCGAGGCGTACAACGCGGTCTTCGTCGAGAGCCAGGCCGCCGGACAGCTGATGTTCTACGGCCCCGGGGCGGGTGGCGCTCCGACCGCGTCGGCGGTGCTCGGCGATCTCGTCACGGTGGCCCGCAATCGACTCGACGGCACGACCGGAGTGGGGGAGTCGACCCATGCGCAGTGCGAGGTGCTGTCGATGGGGGAGACCCGGACCCGCTACCACATCGCCATCGACGTCGACGACCGCGCGGGTGTCCTCGCCGCGGTCGCGACCGAGTTCGCCACGCACGGGGTCTCGATCCAGACCGTCCGCCAGGAGGGCCGCGGCGACGACGCCGAGTTGGTGATTGTGACGCACCGGGCGGCCGACGCCGCGCTCTCGGCGACCGTGGCGGGCCTGCGGCGGATGTCGATGGTGCACGCGGTGACGTCGGTGATGCGGGTGGAGGCCGAGGGTGAGTGAAGGGGGTGCGCCGATGACCTGGCGTGGCGTGGTCGAGGAGTATCGCGGGTGGCTGCCCCTCGGGCCCGACGCACCGGTCGTGAGCCTCACCGAGGGCGGCACGCCACTCCTGGAGTCGGAGTGGCTGTCCGAGCGGACCGGCGCCCGGGTCTGGCTCAAGGTCGAGGGTGCCAACCCGACCGGGTCGTTCAAGGACCGTGGCATGGCGGTCGCCATGTCGGCGGCGCTGGCGGCGGGGGCGAAGGCCTGCGTCTGCGCTTCGACCGGCAACACGTCGGCGTCGATGGCGGCGTACGCGGCCCGCGCCGGTCTGACCGCGATCGTCCTGGTGCCCGACGGCAGTATCGCCGCCGGCAAGCTCGCCCAGGCTCTGGTGCACGGCGCGACCGTCGTCCGGATCCGATCCGGGTTCGACGCGTGTCTCGTCGTGGCGCGGCAACTCGCCGAGCGCTATCCGGTGGCCCTGCTCAACTCGGTCAACCCGGTGCGCCTCGAGGGTCAGAAGACCGCGGCCTTCGAGATCGTCGACCGGCTCGGTGAGGCGCCGGACATCCACGTACTCCCGGTCGGCAACGCGGGCAACATCTCGGCGTACTGGAAGGGCTACCAGGAGTACGCCGCCGCCGGTCGCAGTGGCGTCAAGCCGGTCATGTGGGGCTTCCAGGCCGCCGGCGCGGCGCCGCTCGTCGCGGGTGCGCCGGTCGAGCGGCCCGAGACGGCGGCCTCGGCGATCCGGATCGGCAACCCGGCGTCGTGGCGCCTCGCGGGGGCGGCCCGGGGCGAG
>JALDXR010000014.1:0-18563 GCA_032154865.1 Nocardioidaceae bacterium | reverse complement strand
GCCCGGCATCTTGCACTGAGCATCTCGGGAGCGGACGAGCAGGTGGCTGAGGAGGTCGAGGCGGCCGCCTTCGAAGCGGCCGGTCGCGCTGCGATCGCGACAGCAGCGGAGCTTGCGCGGCATGCGGTGGTGCTCACTCCGGAAGCGGCGCTGGATGCTCGGGTACGGCGCGCTGTCAGCGCGGCGGACTGGTTCGCGCAGGTCGGTGAGCCGATGGCCGCTCGAGATGTTCTCCAGCCGGTCCTCGCCACGCTTCCGGCCGGCCCGCATCGAGCGCGCTGCCTGACGGCCCTCGCCGATGCGATTGGTCAAGACATTGGCGGCGCCATCGCGCTGCTGCGCGAGGCGTTGGCGCAGCCTGGTCTCCAGCCGTCCGACGAGATCGAGGCTCGTCTCGAACTGGGTTCCTGTTATCTCAACACCGGCGACCTTGCCAAGGCGCGTCACGAGTTGAGATCAGCGGGCCAGGCGGCACAAGCCGCCGGCCACGCCAGGATCGCCGCCCACGCAGCCTTGCGGGAAGCAGAGATGGAGTTCTTCTCGGGGGCTCCGCTGACTGGATCGACCGCGTGGGCGGCTGCCCGCGCCCACGCGTGGGACTCGGCTCCGGCCTACGACCACCCAGACACCCTGCTGGCGTGGAAGGCGTCGTACGCCGAAGATCAGTCCCGGGCGGCGCGGCTGTTCGAAGGCATTACGAGCCGAGCGCGTCGCCTCGACGACCTGGACTCGGAGGGCGCAGTCGCGTTGCATCGCGCCGAGGTCGAGGTCCGCCGGGGGCAGCTGGATGCGGCGGACGCGCTTGCCGAGGAGGGCAACCGCATCCTCTCCGACGGTGTGCAGGACCAGTTTCCGCTCTATGTCCGCGCACACGTCGCGGCCTGGCGGGGCCGATTGGAGAATGCCCAGCGTCTCGCCGGCGAGGGTCTGCGGATGGCACAGGAGGCTAATGATGCGATCTTCGAAGTGCAGAACCTGCTGGTCCTCGGCTTCATCGAGGTCTCGGCTGGCCGATACGAGCCGGCTTGCCGGTACGAGTCGGCGCTGCGTGATCTGACGGACCGGATGCAGTGGGGGCACCCAGGCACGTACCGCTGGCAGGGCGACGCGGTGGAGGCATTCCTTGGTGTTGGTCGGATGGAGGAAGCGAGCGAGGTGACCGTCAGGCTGTGGGATCAGGCCGACCACCTCGACCTGCCTGGCTGCCGCGCGCTGGCAGCCCGCTGTGACGGCCTCATCCACGCTCATGGCGGGGATCTCAAGCGGGCGCAGGACAGCCTGGTCCAGTCGTTGGATCTGATGAGCGGACTGGAAATGCCCCTCGAACGGGGTAGATCCCTGCTTGCCCTCGGCATTGCGCGACGCCGGGCGCGACAAAAGGCGACCGCACGGCGTGCGCTGGCCGAGGCGCGCGACATTTTCGGCTCGGCCGGTGTCGCCGCGTGGGCCGGTCGTGTTCAGCATGAGCTCGACCGGACGGCTGGTGCGCGTGGTCGCGGCGAACTCACAGCGGGGGAGCGCTCGGTCGCGGAGCTGGCCGGCGCCGGAGCGACCAACCGAGAGATCGCCGCCCAGCTGTTCCTGAGCCCGAAGACCGTCGAAGCGGTGCTCACCCGGGTATACCGCAAACTCGACGTCCGCTCCCGAACCGAACTCGCCCGGCAGCTGCCACCCGAGCGCAGGGAATGACAAGGGGATTCCCCGATTTCGTGCGTTAGGTGCCGCGCCTAACTTCCAAGAAGACCGCCGCCGGGCTCGGCGGCAGATCAAGGAAGGAAAGTCCCATGAGGTTCAAACGTCTCAGCCGTCACGGCCCGTCCATCGCCGCCGCCGCTCTCGCGGCTGTCGCCCCGGTCGCTCTCGCCGGGCCAGCCACCGCCGCCCCACCGTCGGCGCCGCTGACCTGGACATTCGACAAGTGCTCAGTAGGGCCCGGCGCGTGGGAGGGCACCGCGCAGGGCCCAACCGGTATAGCCGAGCCACTCCGAACCCAGCTCACCAGCGCCAGGCAGACCGGCAAGGTGCTGCAGGTCGAGTTCGACTGGCACGTGGGGACCACCTACCTGGCCCAGCTCACCGGCACGCTCAACCTCAAGACCGGCGCCGTCGTCATGAACGGACCGATCACCGAAGGCCAATACGTGGGCAGCCAGGTACACGAGGAAGGCCAGCTCTACGACCCGGTCAAGTCGTGCTTCGCCGGCACGATTCAAGTGATGCCGGCATCCGGCTGACCGAGCGTCACTACCGGCCCTCGTCGACACCCTCCAGCGACTCGGACTCGTCGACCATCCGAATGGACTGTGACCGGGATGGGGGCCAGCTCACGTGCCGAGCCCGTCGTCGAGCACCTCGATGATCGGCCAGGCGCCGTCTGACCAGTTCGAGATGACGGTGTAGGTGATCGAGGACGACGGCTCGTGCAGGCTGCCGAACGACACCCCGGCGTCGGATCCCTCCAGCCAGACTGCGTCGCCGGTCCGGTGGAGATGGAAACCGAGGCCGTAGCGTTCGGACTCCTCCGGCCAGTCGCTGCGCGGTCGCACCATCTCGGCAACCCGCTCCGGCGAGACGATCCGTCCGGCGAAGAGCGACTCCCAGAAGCTGCTGAGGTCGGCAGCCGTCGAATAGATCCCGCCGTCGCCGCTGCCGACCACCGGGAGATGTAACACGTTCGTTCTCAGGCCGTCGACCGAGAGGTAGCCCAGGGCGGCGCGTCCTGGGAGCTCATCGCTGCGCAGGAACGCGGTGTCGACCATGCCCGCGGGCTGGCAGACCAGGGTGCGAACCAGCTCGTGGAAGTCCACATCCGCCGCCCGTTCCGCCAGCAATGCGAGCACGACGTAGCCGCCGTTGTTGTACGCGAACCGCTCACCGGCGGGGAACACGGTCTCGTACCCGTCCAGAATCGGCAGGTACTGCTCGGTCGTAGTGAGCTCGTGCACCGGTACGGCGAGTACGTAGTCGCCGATGTCATCGAGGGTGTCCTCGTCGAGGTAGTCGCCGATCCCGGATCGGTGGGCCAGCAGTTGCTCGATCGTCACGTCGTCGGCGATCAACGGCAGGTCATCGCCGAGCAGCGAGCGTGCGGTCGTGCCGAGTTCGAGCGCACCACGCTCGACCAGGCTCATCACCGTCAGTGCCGTCAGGCCCTTGGTGGCACTCGCGGTTGCGAACTGGGTCTCGACGGTGTTGGGGATCTCGTGGGCGCGGTCGGCGAACCCATAGGCCGCGGACAGCTCGGTTTCGCCCGCGCGGTCGAGACGGACCACGCCGGAGAATCCGGAGCGTTTCGCCGCTGCGTCCACCGCGTCCTTGAGTGCGCGCATAGCGCTGAACCTAACAACCAGGTTCCGCGTGGACGTGTTGACGCGGCCTAGGTCGCTGGGGCCACCATCTGATCCAGCTCGTGGCCGAACGTGCGGAGCCGGAACGCGAAGACGATCTCCATCAGGCCCAAGACGAGCAACCAGATGCCCAAGACGACGGCGAGCGCCATCAGGGAGATGTCGGGCCAGGCCAGCACCACGATTCCGGCCGCGATGCTGATCAGCCCCATGAGTTCCGTCCAGCCCCGAGCCTGCATCACGTCGTCCGTGAGTGCTGCGAAGATCTCGACGGCTCCGTTCACGATCCAGAAGATGCCGAGGATCAGAGCCAGCGCCAGAATCGTCACGAGCAGATGGCGCAGTGCGTACAGCCCGGCGATGAAGCACAGCACGCCCAGCAGTGCCAGCAGCACGCGGGTCCCGCCGCCTTCGCCTTCGGCGGCGATGGCGCCGACGAACCGGAAGACCCCGGCGACGAGCAGCTGAATCCCGAACAGTACGGCGACGACTTCGACCGTACGGTCTGGCCAGACCAGGACGACGATTCCGATCAGCAGCGTGATGATTCCGTACGTCAGTGGCCAGCCCCAGTGCCGCCCGGTCCCGCGTAGCACCTCGGCGGCGTTGCCGGTGAGCTCTTCTGCCATTCGAACCCTCCGATCGACCCGGATCCCCCGCAGCGATCGAACGCGCACTTCGCGGCTTTCGACAGGGGAAAGCCTACTCTCCCGTACGCCGAATGGGCGTTAACCGAACCCATGTTGCGGACCGTTGCCGACGCACGTCCTCAGGTCCCGGGACTCGGTGGCGCTGCTGGCACGACGTTGACCAGCGTGGGGGCCTTGATGATCATCTTTCGGACCGCCCGGCCGGCCAGTGCGCGCTGGACCGCTGCCGACGCCAGCGATTGCTTCCTCAGGTCGTCCTCGCCGATCGCCGGCGGCACTTGCAGCCGATCCCTGACCTTGCCGGCGACCTGGACCACGCAGGTCACCGACTCCTCGACGAGCAACGACGGGTCGGCATCCGGGAACGGCTCGTAGGTCACGGATCGCGGATTCCCCAGCCGGGACCACAGCTCCTCGGCCAGGTGCGGCGCGAACGGTGCCACCATGAGCACCAGCGGCTCGGCGACCTCCCGGGGCACCGCGCCGGGTAGACCGGTGAGGTGGTTGTTCAGCTCGATCAGCTTGGCGATGGCGGTGTTGAACCGTAGGCCCGCCATGTCCCGCCGCACGCCGTCGATGGCACGGTGTAGGGCCCGCCGGGTCGGCTCGTCGGCCGGAGTGTCGCTGACGGTCGGCGCGCCAGTCGCTTCGTCGACCAGGTTGCGCCACACCCGCTGCAGGAATCGGTAGGACCCCACGACGGCCCGGGTCTCCCACGGCCGGCTGACGTCGAGTGGCCCCATCGACATCTCGTACACGCGAAAGGTGTCCGCGCCGTAGTCCGCGCAGATCTCGTCCGGGGTGACGACGTTCTTCAGGCTTTTGCCCATCTTGCCGTACTCCCGCCGGACCGGCTGGCCGTTCCAGCGGTAGCCGTCGTCGACCGCCTCGACCTCGGCCGCCGGGACCACCAGCCCACGCGCGTCCCGGTACGCGTAGGCCTGGATGTAGCCCTGGTTGTAGAGCCGGTAGTACGGCTCGCGGCTGGACACGTGACCGAGGTCGTAGAGCACCTTGTGCCAGAACCGCGCATAGAGCAGGTGCAGCACGGCTTGTTCGGCGCCGCCGACGTACAGATCGACGCCGCCGGGCTGGTCCGGGCGCTCCGGGGTGGGCTGTGGGCCCATCCAGTAGCGTTCGACGTCCGCGTCGACGAACGCTTCGGTGTTGGTGGGGTCCAGATAACGCAGCTCGTACCAGCAGGAGCCGGCCCATTGCGGCATCGTGTTGGTCTCCCGGCGGTACTCGCGCGGACCGTCGCCCAGGTCGAGCGTGACTGTGGTCCAGTCCGTGGCGGTCGCCAGCGGCGGCGCCGGCTCGCTCGTCGCATCGTTCGAGTCGAACGAGGTTGGCCGGTAGTCGACGATCTCGGGCAGCTCCACGGGCAGCATCTCGGCCGGCACGGCGATGGGCAGCCCGGTCTCGTCGTAGACGATGGGGAATGGCTCACCCCAGTAGCGCTGCCGGGAGAACAGCCAGTCCCGAAGCTTGAAGGTGACGGTCGGGGTGCCGATGCCACGTTGCTCGAGCCAGTCGGTGATCACCCGCTTGGCCTCGGTCACACCCAGCCCGTCGAGACTCACCTCGTCGTTGGCCGAGTTGATCGCGGGGCCCTCGCCGGAGTACGCCTCACCGTCCCAGTCGGTGGGCGGCTGGACGGTACGGATGATCGGCAGGCCGAACCGCTCGGCGAACTCCCAGTCCCGCTCGTCTTGCCCGGGCACCGCCATGATGGCCCCGGTGCCGTAGCCCATCAGGACGTAGTCCGCGACGAAGACCGGGATGCGCTCGCCGCTGGCCGGGTTGACCGCGTAGGCGCCGGTGAACACGCCGGTCTTGACCCGGCCCTCGGTCTGGCGCTCCACGTCCGTCTTGCCCTGGACCGCCTCGCGGTACGCGGCCACCGCGTCGACTGGACTTGCCGCGCCGCCGGTCCACTGCTCCGGCAGGCCACCGGCCGGCCACGCTTGCGGTGTCAGCGCGTCGACCAGCGGGTGCTCGGGCGCCAGCACCATGTACGTCGCCCCGAACAGGGTGTCGGGCCGCGTCGTGAACACCTCGATGGACAACCCGGCGTCGATCCCGTCCGTGTCGGCGACCGGAAACCCCACCCGCGCGCCGTCCGAGCGGCCGATCCAGTTGCGCTGCATCAGCTTGATCGGCTCCGGCCACTCCAGGAGGTCCAGGTCGGCCAGCAGGCGATCGGCGTACGCGGTGATCCTCAGCATCCACTGCTTCAGGTTGCGCTTGAAGACCGGGAAGTTGCCGCGCTCGCTGCGCCCGTCGGCGGTAACCTCCTCATTGGCCAGCACCGTGCCGAGGCCGGGACACCAGTTCACCGGTGATTCGGACAGGTAGGCCAGCCGGTGGTCGTCCACGAGGCGGCGCCGCTCGGTGTCGTCCAGGGCCGCCCAGCTCCGCCCGTCCGGGACCGGCCGGGTACCCGACTCGAACTGTGCTTCCAACTCCTCGATGGGACGGGCCTGATCCGCCGCCGGGTCGTACCACGAGTCGAAGATCTGCAGGAAGATCCACTGGGTCCAGCGGTAGTAGCCGACGTCCGTCGTGGCGACGCTGCGACGGTCGTCGTGCCCCAGGCCCAGCCGCCGCAGCTGCCGGCGCATCGTGGCGATGTTGGCCTCAGCGGTGACCCGTGGATGCTGACCGGTCTGGACGGCGTACTGCTCGGCGGGGAGCCCGAAGGCGTCGTAGCCGAACGCGTGCAGCACGTTGTGGCCCGTCATCCGCAGGAACCGTGCGTACACGTCGGTGCCGATGTAGCCCAGCGGGTGCCCGACGTGCAGCCCGGCACCCGACGGGTACGGGAACATGTCCAGCACGAACTTCTTCGGTCGGCCCGCCACCTTCTCGGGCTCGGCCAGCGGGCCTGCCGGATTGGGCGCGGCGAAGATCGCCTCCGACTCCCATCGATCCTGCCAACGCCACTCGATCTGGCCGGCGAGCTCGGCCGTGTAGCGGAAGGGCGGGACATCGGGCTCGGAGTTCCGGCCGGTCGTCTCGGTCATCGCGTCCTCATCGGCTTCCGGCGGCACGGAGACCGCCGGCTCGGTGGCTGCCAACTCACCTTGCCGTCCGGGATCAGGCCTTAGCAAGGTCAGCCTCGCCGATGACTTGGCAACTGGTCGCACAATCTGCTAGGCAGCGCAGGGTGTTCGAGTCCCTCACGGATGCCCAATGGGTGGCGTTCTCGTTCGTCTTCCTCGGAATGGCGCTCATCTGCGGCATGCTCGTACGCCGCTTCGTCCCGTGGCTGGCCGCGGCCTACATTCCGGCGAGCGTCATCTCCGGCTTCTTGCTCCTGCTGGCGGGACCGCAGGTTCTCGGAGAGGTGACGAATGGGTGGAGCCTCATCCCGTCGGAGGTCCTCCCGGTGCTCTCGATGCTCCCAGGATTGCTGATCAACATCGTCTTCGGCGGCATCATGATCGGCAAGAAGCTGCCCTCGGTCGGCCGGATCTGGGACGAAGCCGCACCGCACGCGATCCTCGGGGGCGTCTTCTCCTTCGGCCAGTTCGCGATCGGTGGCCTGACCGTCGCCCTCCTCCTGACGCCGGTCTTCGAACTGCCTGACGCCGCCGGCTCCATCATCGAGATGTCCTTCGCAGGCGGCCACGGCACCATCGCGGGGATGGGTCCGCTGCTGGACGATGCGGGCGCCGGAGAGCTGGTCGACGTCGGGCTGGGCCTGGCCACACTCAGCATGCTGACCGGAGTCATCGGCGGCACGGTGCTGGTCAACTGGGCGGTCCGCAATCCCAGCGTCGACGTTGCCCGCCAGCACACCGCGACCCGGTCCACCGCCAGTCGACTCAGCGACGTGCCGCCCAACGAAGGCGACATCACCGACGACGTCGAACTCGGCTCGATCAGTCGCAGCTTCGGCGCCATCGCGGTCGCCATCTTCCTCGGCTTCCTGATCCTGTCCGGGCTACGGGAGATATCCAATGCATTCGGGTCGGATCTCTTCGACCGCTTCCCGCTGTTCCCGTTCACCGTCATTGGCGGCTTCGCGGTTCAGTTGGTGCTTTCGTGGACCAAGCACGAGCATCTCGTCGAGCGTCGCACCGTCAACGACATCACCGGGCTGTCCCTCGACCTCCTGATCGCCGCCGCGATCGGCACCCTGTCGATCAGCACCCTCGGCGCCAACATCCCGAGCATCCTGATCCTCACCGTTCTCTCGGTCGCGTGGAGCGTGGCGGCTCTGCTCTGGCTCGGGCCGCGATTCTTTCGGAGTCAATGGTTCAGCCGTGGCATCGCCGACTACGGCCAATCGCAGGGAAACGTCGCGACCGGATTCATCCTGGCCGAGATGGCAGACCCGGCCCACACGACCGGCGCCGCCATGGGCTACGGATACAAGCAGCTCTTCTACGAGCCGTTCCTCGGCGGCGGCATCCTCACCGCACTCAGCGTGCCGATCATCCTCAGCATCGGCTCCTTGACCTTCGGCATCGTCTCGGTCGCCGCCACCGCGGCGCTCATCATCTGGGGCGTCCTGCGCAACCGCCACGCCAGGCTCAAAGTCAGTCGATGAGGGGGTCGGTCCGGCGAACGGGTGCGCCCACGCCGGATCGGATCATCGGGTGATGATGCGACCCGCGGCCAGCGAGCGCAGGGTCCGGTCCAGGTCGTCGCGGAAGGCGGACATGAAGATGGCGACGATCGCGGCCCTGAGGTCTGGATCCTCGTCGCCGATCTTGGTGAACTCGGTACGGGTGAGTTCGAAGAGCTCGACCGAGCCGTCCGCGTGCAGGGCGAGCGGCTGAGGTCCGTCGGCCACCAGGTAGACCTCGCCGAAGCAGGTTCCGGGAGACAGGGTGACGAGGTCTCGGGTGATGCCGTCGGCCGTGGTCAACGAGCCGCGTACGCGCCCGCCCAGCACCAGGAAGACCCCGGCGTCGGTGTCGCGCTCGGCGACGATCAGATCGCCGTCGGCGTAAGAGCGGGGCCGCATGCGGCGCTCCAGCTCGTCGACGACCCGGGGGAGCGCCTGAGCGAACAATGGGTGGTCGCGGAACCGGTACCTCTGCTCGGCCGGACGGCGACCGCCGTAGCGTTCGATGAGCCAGTCCTCGCACCACATGATCGCGGCCGCGACTGTGTCGAAGGTGGACAGGACGTCGTCACCGTCAGCCGGACGAGCCAGCAAGCCGTCCGGATCGATCAGGGCGACCTCGCAACCCTGCTCCCGTACGAACCGGTGCAGGTCCTCGAGAAGGCGGCGCGAGACCGCGGCGATCTCGCCGACCCGGCGGACGTCCAACACCACCAGGTCGAGATCGTCAGACGCCTCGGAGATCTCCCGTACGACCGACTCGACCCCACCGAACAGCAGGTCGCCGTGGGTCTCGTAGATCCGCGCCTTGCGACCACATTCGTCGAGCAGACGACGATCGGCCTCCGGCCGCCAGACCGCCGACGGCGACTCCTGCACGTCGTAGGAGGCACGAATGGCACTGCGGGCTGCCCGGGCGACGTGCAGCTCGTGGAGCTCGAGGTCACGGGAGAGCCGCCGGCAGGCCTCGAACGCCCGCACGCTGTTGCCGTGGCCGTCGAGGCGCGGTGAGAAAGAGGCGATGGCCAACTGTCCGGGAAGCACCGCGACGATGCCGCCGCCGACTCCGCTCTTGGCGGCCAGGCCGACCTGGGCGAACCACGCGCCGGCGGCGTCGTACATCCCGCAGGTGGACATGACGCTCAGCACGCGTTCGGTGTACTCGCCGGACAGAGCGCGTTCGCCGGTGAGTGGGTTGACGCCCCCGTTGGCCAGGGTCGCGCCCATCATGCTGAGGTCTCGGCAGGTGACCATGGTCGAGCAGGCCCGCAGGTAGATCTCGTGTGCGACGTCAGGGTTCTCCTCGAGGATGTCGAACTCTCGAAGCATGTGGCCGATCGCCCGGTTGCGATGGCCAGAGGCAAGCTGAGATGCGAAGATGTCCTCGTCCAGCGCAAGCTTACGACCCGCGTAGATCGAGTACGTGCGGTTGATGCGCTCGACCTGCTCCTCCGGTGTCGATCCGGCAACCAGGCTGGCAGCGACCAGGGCTCCGGCGTTGATCATCGGGTTGCGGGGCCGGTGGGTCACCGGATGCAGGCTGATCTCGTTGTAGAGCTCGCCCGACGGCTCCACATCGATCTTGGCGTCGACCAGGTCCGTGCCGTTGTCGGTCAGCGCGATGCCGTACGTGAACGGTTTCGAGATCGACTGGATGCAGAACGGCAGTCTTGTGTCGCCCACCTCGTAGACGTGACCGTCCGCGGTCGCGAGGCAGATCCCGAAGGACTCCGGATCGACATCCTCCAGCGCCGGCACCCCACGGAGGATGTCGCCCGTACGGTCGCCGAGGCAGGCGGCATGGACCGAGGCGATGAGGTCTTGTACGACCGAGTCCATGGGTTCAGCGTATGCTCGCCGACCGCGCCCCGACCGCTAAACGCGCCTTCCTGCGTTCGGTGGTCGCTCCGTTGCGTACGGGAATCGGGCTGGCGGTTTGCTGAGCCGTCGGCCGGTGACCTTCTTCGAACCTAGGGTGATGGCTCTGCACGAAGCGCGCCGTGCCCGGCTTGACTCGTCGGCGACTCCGGTCGCCTCCTCGAGGTCGGCCCTCGCCGGGACCGGATGAGGGAGGAGTGGCGACGTGAGATGGGCTCGGCCGATCCTGCTGACCGCTGTGGCTCTGGCGATCGTCGTGGTGGGCGCGAGCATCGTCTCGAGCCAGCAAGATTCGGCCGACGAAACGCGGGGGGCCACGGAGTCCAGCCCGAGCGCGGGCCCGACACTGACCGACGAGACCCAGGTCACCGAGAGCCCGGCGCCGACCTCGGAGTCGCCGACGCCCGAGAAGAAGCAGACCACCACCTTTGTCGGCGAGGTCGACGGCGGCGCCGGCACCCTCGCCGTCGTCGATCACGGCGGAGAGGCGACGGCGTACTTCTGCGACGGCGCCAGCCTCGAAGCGTGGCTGGGTGGCTCGTTCACCGCCGGTCGGTTGCGCCTGTCCGGTGACGACGGTGCGTTGCACGGCAGTGTCGACAGCCGTCAGGTGACCGGCTCGGTCCGGGTCGAAGGGCACCGCTTCGGCTTCACACTTCGACAGGTGAGCCCGCCACGGGGTCTGTATCGCGTCGCCGACACGATCGACGGCGCCGAGGTCACTGGCGGCTGGATCGTGCTGCCGAGCGGCCGGCAGATCGGCGTTCTCACTGTCGACGGCCGGTCGCGCCCCGCACCGCGACTGGATCCCACGACCGGACGCGTGACGATCGACGGACGGACGCTGACGGCTCAGCCGGCGTGATCCACTTGCCTTGCGTCCGGACCGTGAAACACGCCTCGCAGCGTTCGGCGGCGCACCTCAGTCTGGGGTGAACTCTCCGGCCCGAAGGACACTAGTCTGTTGAACGTGAGTCCAGGGATCGCGAGTTCTGACGAGAAGGTGGATCGGAAGGCGCGGATTCTCGACGCGGCGCTCGCGCTGTTGTCCGAGCAGGGCATCTCGGGTGTCAGCATGCGCGCGGTGGCGCGTGAGGCCGGCGTTGCGTTGGGGTTGGTTCATTACTACTTCGAGGACAAGACCAGCCTGGTACGAGCGGCACTTCGTCGCATCGAGGAGCTGGACGTCGCGCTGGTGGAGGCCGACCCGTCGATGCCGCCACAGCAACGGCTTCGGGCCGCCCTTCGTCGGATCGCCGATCCTGAGTTCCTCACGACGGAGTATCTGTCCCTCCGGCTTCAGCTCTGGGCGCTCGCGCAGGCTCACGAGGACTTCGCGCAGATCAACATCGCGGCGCAGAAGCGATACCGGGAGGGACTGGCGGATCTGATCCGTGCTGCCAGACCTGAGCTCTCGCGCCGCGAGTGCAACAAGCGAGCCGCCGACATCGACGTTGTGCAGAACGGCATTTGGCTCACCGCTCTGCTCGGCCTCGATCGGGCGTCGATCCGGAGAGGTGTCGGCAGGTGCGAGGAGATCGCACTCGCCGACTAATGGCGATGCTGAAACCTTGGACGGACGTCCAGGAAAGTATTGAACGATCGTCCAAATCGCGGTACGGTGCCGCAATGGCGCTTGTCACAGTCGATGATGTTCGACGCGTGGCGTCGGGGTACGACCCTGACCCGGCGCGATCGATGTCGCTCCGTTCGGAGGCGTACACGGACTCCAAATGGTCAGCGGCCGATGTCGAGGCGATCTTCGCCCGCACCTGGCAGTGGATCTGCCATGTGGAGCGGCTCGCCACGCCCGGCAGTTATGTCTCCGCGACGATCGCGGAGATGCCGATCGTGGTCGTGCGCGATCGAGGCGGTCAGCTGCGCGCCTTCTACAACGTGTGCAAGCACCGGGCCCACGAGCTCCTCTCCGGCTCTGGAATCGCCCGCAACCTCGTCTGCCCGTACCACGCGTGGACCTACGACCTCACCGGCAAGCTGCAGGGTGCTCGGCGGGCCGACCGGATGGCCACGTTCGACAAGTCCGAGATCTGCCTCGACCAGGTCCAGGTAGAGGAGTTCGGCGGATTCGTCTACGTCAACCTCGACCCGGCCGCCGCACCGTTAGGGGAGCAGGCACCCGATCTGGCCGCCGATATCGCCCGGTGGGCACCGGACGTCGCGAGCCTGACCCATGCCAAGCGGTTGAGCTACGACGTCAGGACCAACTGGAAGAACGTCATCGACAACTTCCTGGAGTGCTACCACTGCCACATCGCCCACAAGGAGTTCGTGGACCTCGTCGACATGGACACCTACGAGGTGAAGACCCACGGCATCTGGTCGAGTCACTTCGCCGCGGCCGGCAGTCACGAGAACTCCGCCTACGACGTGTCGCAGGCCTCCGTCAAGCAGCACGCGGTGTGGTGGCTGTGGCCGAACACCTGTCTGCTGCGCTATCCCGGCCGCAGCAACTTCATGGTCTTCCAGGTCCTGCCTGCGGGACCCGACCGGACTCTGGAGACCTGGGACTTCTTCCTCGAGTCCACGGAACTCAACGACGCTGAGAAGCAGTCGGTTCGCTACGTCGACGAGGTGCTCCAACAGCAGGACATCAGCCTCGTCGAGAGCGTCCAGCGCGGGATGAACACGCCGGCCTTCGACCAGGGCCGCATCGTCTATGACTCGGCCGGATCGGGGCTGTCCGAGCACGGTGTGCATCACTTCCACGGGCTGGTTCTCGACGCCTACCGCGTACTCGTCGGCCTTCGCGAGGACCGGCCCGAGGCCGACCATGCGGTTCCAGCGATGACTTCGTGAGGACGTGACATGTCGAGACCCGTCATCATCACCTGCGCCCCCACGGGCGGCATCCACACGCCGACGATGTCGCCGCACCTGCCGATCACGCCGGACGACATCGCCCAGGCGTCGATCGAGGCGGCCGAGGCCGGGGCGGCCATCATTCACCTGCACGCCCGGAATCCCGAGACCGGTCAGCCCGACCCGCGACCGGAGCTGTTTCAGGAGTTCATGCCCCAGATCGCGAACGCCTGCGATGCCGTTATCAACGTGTCCACTGGTGGCGGACTCGGCATGACCCGCGAGCAACGGCTACGGGCTGCCGTCGCGACCTCGCCGGAGATGGCGTCCCTCAACGTCGGTTCGTTGAACTTCGGGATCTTCCCGATGCTGGAGAAGTACTCCCAGTGGAAGCACGACTGGGAGCCCGAGTTCCTCGAGATGACTCGCGACTTCGTCTTCAAGAACACCTTCGCCGACCTCGAGTACATCGTGAAGGAGCTGGGTCGCGAGCACGGGACCAAGTTCGAGTTCGAGTGCTACGACCTCGGCCACCTGTACAACCTGGCGTGGCTCATCGACCAGGGCTGGCTCGAGCCGCCGTACTTCGTGCAGATGGTCTTCGGCATCCTCGGCGGCGCAGGAGCCGATCTGGACAACCTGCAGCACATGCACACGATCGCCGACAAGCTCTTCGGCGACAGCTACGAGTGGTCGGTGCTGGCCGCCGGTCGTCATCAGATGTCCTTCGCCACCCAGGCCGCCATGCTGGGCGGCAACCTGCGGGTGGGCATGGAGGACAGCCTCTACATCGGCCCGGGCGAGCTCACGCCGTCCAACGCCAGCCAGGTCAAGAAGATCCGCGGCATCGTGGAGTCCCTCGGTCACCAAGTCGCCACTCCATCGGAGGCCCGGCGGCGACTCGCCCTCAAGGGAGCGGAGCATGTCAGCTTCTGACGAGGCCGGGCCGCTGCCTAGCAGCGTCACGCGGGTGGCAGCACTCGGAGGCGGCGTGATCGGGCAGAGCTGGACGGCTCTGTTCCTGGCCGGCGGCAAGTCGGTGGCGGTCTTCGACCCCGAACCTGCCGTCGAGCATCGAGTCAGAAGCGCGGTCGAGGCTGCCTGGCCCGCGATGACCAAACTCGGGCTGACCGATCGAGGCGACCCCGACCGGCTCGTCTTCTGCGACAACGCCCGCGCAGCCATCGAGGGCGCCCAGTTCGTCCAGGAGAGCATCCCGGAGCGCCTCGACCTGAAGCACGAGCTGTACGCGAGCATCGAACCCGCTCTCGGCGAGACAACCATCGTGGCATCGTCCGCCTCCGGCCTTACCCTGACCGAGCTGCAAGCCGGCTGGCGGCGACCAAGCCGCTTCGTCCTGGGGCATCCGTTCAATCCCCCTCACCTCATCCCCCTCGTCGAGGTCATGGGCAACGAGCGCACGGCGGCCGGCACGGTCGACTGGACCCGCCGCTTCTACGAGTCGGTCGGCAAGGTGACCATCGAGGTGAGGCGCGAGGTCCCCGGCCATGTGGCCAATCGGCTGCAGGCCGCGTTGTGGCGAGAGGCCATCCATCTCGTCAACGAGGGGGTGGCGACCGTCGGGGACGTTGACACCGCGGTGGCATCCGGACCCGGACTCCGGTGGGGGGCGATGGGACCCACTCTGCTCTTCCATCTCGGTGCCGGTGACGGTGGGCTGGGTGCCTTCTGCGAACGGTACGCCGACAGCTTCAACCGCTGGTGGGACGATCTCGGGCGACCGTACCTCGATCCGGAGACCGCTGACCGACTCGTTCAGGGCCTGGCTCCCACAACGGCCTCCCAGTCCGTGGACGATCTGGCGGCCCGGCGCGACGATCTCATCACCGCTTACGTCGCGGCATCGCGAAAGGTTTGACAAGCCACGCGAGAGTGGTATTGCGTATTAATCACACCTAGATGACCTGGCTCCATGTGGGCGAGTCTCGGGCGTCTCGGGCACCTGTACGGGAGTCGATGCTCCACGAAAGGGATCGCATGCTCGAGACACATCTACGACCCATCCGGGCGCTGGCGGTGGTGGTGCTGTGCGCCGGCCTGACCGCGCCGGCCGCGACGGCGCAGGAACCGGCCGGTCGCACCGCCGCCGCAGAACAGTCAGCTGCGCAATCGGCGTCGACGCTGCCAAGTGGGCGGACCGAATACCGCACGCTTGCCGACTACGAGCACGACATGCTCGCGCTCGCCGAGAGACACCCGGACCTGGTGCAGCCGTTCACCCTCCCGCACCGCACCACGGAGGGTCGCGCGGTGATGGGCATCGAAGTCACGCGCAACGTGCAGGAGTCGGATGGCAAGCCGGTGCTCCTGATCACCGGCATGCACCACGGCAACGAGTGGGCGTCCGGAGAGGCGACGATGGAGTTCGGCTTCGACCTCGCCGACAACCCGCGTCACGACCCGACGATCGAGCGCCTGCTCGGCCGCGTCCGGGTGGTCCTCGTGCCCGTCGTCAACGTCGACGGGTTCGTACGCAACACCCGTCGGACGGCGACGAACGTCGATATGAACCGCAACTACGGCTTCGGATGGGGCGAGTCGCCGCCGTTCCAGGGATCGGGGCCGTTCTCCGAGCCGGAGTCACGCAACATGCGCGACTTCATCTCCTCGCGTCAGGTCACGACCTTCCTGACCGTCCACACCTGCCTCGCCAACATGCTGTACCCGCCGCTCCAGCACAAGGCGGGGCTGCCGCAGGACATCGAGCGTTTCCGGAGCTTCGCCGGCGCGATGTCACTGCAGAACGGCTATCCGCATCTCACCTCGGCAGACGACTTCGAGACCACCGGTGAAGCGATCGACTGGTCGTACTACGCCACCCGCGGCCTCGGCGTCACCGTCGAGATCTGCGCCACGCCTCCGGGCACTCCGCGGAACTACCAGACCCTCGTCGTCGACCAGTACCTCGGCGCGGGCACACTGGCGGATCGCGGCAACCGGGGCGCGTTCCTCGTCGCGCTCGAGCAGGCGGCCGACCGGGATGAGCATGCCCGGATCTCCGGGCAGGTACGTCCCGGCGCGGAGCTGACGCTCAGCAAGAGTTTCGACCTGTGGACGAACCCGATCCCGCAGGCCGACGGCAGTGTGCGACCGTCTCCGATCCCGACCGACCTGACCTCCTCGATGGAGGTCACCCGAGCCAACGGCGAGTTCAACTGGCACGTGAATCCGTCGGTGCGGCCGGAGCCCCCGTATCAGGCCGACGGCGTCCATGCCGACAACCGCGGGTTCATCCAGGAGTCGTGGACGCTGACGTGCGCAGGTCCGGACGGCACCGTGCTGCAGACCGTTCACGTCCGCGTGGACCTCGGCGAGCACGAGCAGGTCAACCTGGATCAGTGCCGAAGGCTGCTCAAGTAGCACCATGCCGGTGCGGTCGCGGCCTGTGTGGAGGGCAGGCCGCGACCGCGAACGTGGAGAGCATCGCGCTGCTCCACCGGACAGCCACTCAGCTGATCTGAATCGCCTCCGGGGTGGGCTTGGTGAACTCGGGATCGGCACGCTCGCATTCCTGCATCGCGACTGAGCATCGGACGAACACGACTCGGTCCCGCTTGGCGGTCGCCCGCGACTCGACCGGGAAGACGAAGTGGTCGTTGTCCTCCCAGCCGAGATCCCCGGCGATTCCGTTCATCGGCAGCTCGAACGCCGTGACGATCCCCTCGTCCACGTCGAGCACGCCGGGGTCGGAGGTCAGGGCGTACGAGCCGTCCGGGGAGAGCGAGATGGGCGAGCTGGCTTCGGACGCGCAGCCGTCGTAGACGAGGTCTACTCCGCCGTGGGCGGTGAGGCGCACGACGTTCGTGCAGTTGCCACGCGATGCCGTGAGTCCGACCGGCGCGGTCTCAGCGGTCTGCCAGACCCGAGCCGGCAGCCGGGTCGGAGGACTCCCGGGTTGCCATAACCAGCTCGATGCGCCCGGCGGGCTCATGTACAGCAGTCCGATCGGTGTCCACTCGGTGGCGAAGATCGCGCCGGCAGGGGTCCGGCCGACCACGCGGCGTTGCGCGACGTCGACGAGTGCGCCGCCCATGGCGAACAGCTCTCCGTCCGGGGACAGGGCCTGTACGACGGGCGAGCCGTGGTAAGGATCCTGAGGCAGTAGATCGATCGCTCCATCTGCGGTGGCGAGCCCGTACTGCGGCACGACGGGGAGGCCGCCCTTGTGTGGCCGGATGGCGCGGTTGACGGTGACCAGCCATCCCGCGGAGGTCTTGCCGATGACCATGCCGACGTCACGGGGAAGCGGTAGAGGTGCTCGGCGGCCGGGGATGTGGACGCTGTAGCCGGCGACGTAGGCGAGCCTGATCGGTGGTCCCTGGGGCAGCTGGCGCGCCCACACGATCGGATCAACCTCGACGAACGGAGGTGGATCCGGCTCGGGCAGTGAGTCGTCTGACCCATCGAGGTAAACCAGGCCGGCACCGACGAGGGCAGTCAATGCCACCCCGCAGCCGGCCAGCCACCAGCTCCGACCGCGCTGGCCGCCCGCCCGCCGGCTCTCCTCGATCGCTCGGGCGATCAGCTCGACGTCGGCGCGAACCGGGTCGACCGCCGCTTCCATGCTCGAACGCAGCTGCTCCTCGGAGCGCTGCTTTCCCAACGTCTCGATGGCGCGCGTGCCGTGGCGCCTCACGGTGCCGGCAGCCCACCCCAGAGTCTCGGCGGCCTGGGCCTCCGAGCAGTCGTCGTGGTAGCGCAGGACGACCACGGCCCGTTGCCGAGCCGGGAGTGCTCGCAGGGCGTCCATGATGGTGAGCGGATTCTCGTTGCGGCCGGCGTCGCCGTCAGCGAACCGCTGTGCCCCGTCCCGTCGCTTCCGAATCGCCGCGCGTACGAGCGTCCGACGTGCTTCCGCCTCGGCCGCGGTTGGAGTACGGATCCGAGGACGCTTGGCGTACGTCCGGACCAGCGCCGTATGGACCAGGTCCTCGGCGGTCGCCCGGTCGCCGGCCGTGAGCAGAATCGCCGTACGCAGCAGGGCCGATGCCCTGGCGTTGACGAACTCGGCGTACTGACCCTCGGATGTCACCGGCGCCGACCTCCTCAACGCCAACCCAACCGACTGCGGGCGCGAACCGTCGGGATGATCGCACCCTACAGCGAGCCCGGCCCGGCATCCGGGTCATGCCCGCGTGTGCGGCCCGTCCATGCGTCGGGCGATACTGTGGGCGTGGAGTACGTGTCCAGAGTGGCGCGACCGCCGCTGGACGGGCTGATCGACGACCTCTACTACCTGGAGGGTGCGCCTCCGTACGCCCGGCTGAC
>JALDXR010000291.1:0-5267 GCA_032154865.1 Nocardioidaceae bacterium | reverse complement strand
AGACCGAAGCGTCGTCGCCGACCGATGCCGACGATCATTCGCGGCCCGAGCCGGCACCGGACACCGACGACGAACCGGAGGACGCCGCCGCAGCCGACGACCAGAGCGCCTGGGCGCCGACGTTCGGCGTCGCCGGCGGACTCCTCGCCGCGGGCATCCTGGTCGGGCTGCGCCGGCGACGACTCGCCGGTTCGCAGCTGTTCCTCCGGTCGCCGAACCCCGACGGCGGCCCGAGCGGACCCCAGGGCCTCGCCATCGCCGACCGCGAGTCCGACCTGCGATGGGAGTCCGACGGCACGTCGGCGGATCTGCTGAACCGAGGGCTGCGGGCCTGGCCTCCTGCGTTGTACGGCGGTCCGGTGCCGCTGCCGACCCACTGCGTGGTCACCTCCGACGGCGTGTCAGCCGTCTTCGCCGACGCACCTCAGGTCGCGGCACCTTCGCCGTGGCGCGCCGGCACTGACGGCCGGGTGTGGACGTTGTCACGTGATGCTCACCGGCGGCTCTACGGCCTGCCGCCGGCGCTGGTTCCGTACCCCGCCCTGGTCGCCTTCGGCCGGCTCGCCGATCACTCCATGCTGTTCATGGATCTGGAGGCGTTCTCGGGAGCGGTCAGCATCGGCGGCGACCCGGACGTCGCGCGTTCGATCGCGATGAGCTGGGCGGTCGATCTGGCGGTCCATGCGTGGGCGGACGAGCGCCGGGTGTGGTTGGTCGGTTTCGCCGACGCACCGACCGACCTCGGCGGTCCGGCGATGCGCGTCGTCGACGACGTCCAGCGGGTGGTCGAGTCGCTCGAGCGTGCCGCGGAGCGACAGCGTGCGGAGTGCCAGCGGCTCGGAGTCGAGACGGGCGCGGCCGGACGCGTCGCGGAGCCGGACGCCCGCATGTGGGCCAGCGACCTCGTCGTGCTGTCGGGAGCGCCGGACGCGGACACGCTGACCCGGCTCCAGGAGCTCGCCGCGCGTCCGGACCACGCCATCGCGGTCGTCATCGTCGGCGACACACCCCAGGCGGCGGCCCGATTGGCGGCTTCGCCCGAGGGCCGGCTGTGGTCGGGACCGCTGGGGATCGACGTCACCGCGCAATGCCTGAGCGTCGAGGCGTACCGCGGGCTGGTCGACGTGTTCGCCGAAGCGGACGAGCCCGACGCCGAGCCGGCGACCGATCTCGGCGTACTGACGGCTCCGGAGCTCGACGAGTCGGTGTTCGACCCCGACGCCTGCCAGCCGGTCGAGATCGGCATCCTCGGACCGGTGGCGGTCGAGGCCGACGGACCGGTCGACGAGGCCCGCCGCGAGCTGCTCACCGAGCTGGTCGTCTACGTCGCCCTGCATCCCGACGGCGTCCATCCGAACGCGCTCACCGCGGCACTGTGGCCTCGTGGCGTCTCCGACGACATCGTCGACTCCACCCTCGCCGCGGCGCAGGCCTGGCTCGGCGACGACCACGACGGTGGGCCGCGACTGGCGATGGAGTCGGGCCGCTGGTCGATCAGCCGCAGCGGCGTGCGGTTCGACTGGGACCTGTTCAAGGCGCTGGTCAGCACCCGACCCGAGCGTGGCGCCCACGAAGCGATCGCGTTGAGACAGGCGCTGGATCTGGTCCGCGGCGAGCCGTGGTCGGAGCTCCCGGCACGCAGCTACGGCTGGCTGGCCTACGACACGGTCGACGACGACGCGCGGGTCGCGATCGTCCTCGCCGCCCGGCGACTGGCGTCGGTGACCGCCGACGGTGGGGACGGCCGGGGCGCCCGCAATGCGATTCTGCGCGGCCTGCAAGTGGCTCCCGCCGCCGAGGACCTGTGGCGCGACGCCCTACGCCTGGCCGCCCAGCTGGGCAGCCGTGGTGACGTCCGGGCCGTGGCCAACCAGATGTACGCCGCGATCGAGAAGTACGGTTCGCCGGCCGGAGCGACCGCGGAGACCGACGCGCTGGTCGAGGAGCTCATCCCCGGCTATCGCCGCCACAGCGCGGCCTGACCATGACCGCCTCGGCCGACCGCACGGTGACCGTCGGCGCCGAACGCCTCGGCGGCTGGATCGACCGCTTCGCCGAGCGGCACGGCGAGCTGACCTGGGAGCCGGTCGACGACGCTGCCCGAGCACGAGCCACCGACGGTGCGACGGCGACGATCCGGCTGTGTGGGCCGTTGCCGGAGGCGCTCGACCGATCGGGAGTGGCCGCGGCGGCGCTCGGTTTCGACACCTTCGCGCTGGTCCTCGTCCGACGCGGCGGCTTCGCCGTCGGCCGGGTCGAGGAAGGGCGGCTCGTCGCGTCGCGCTCCGGCACTCGCTACGTTCAGGGCCAGACCAAGGCCGGCGGCCAGAGCCAGAAGCGGTTCGCCCGTCGCCGCGCCAACCAGGCCGCCGGGCTGGCCCGAGCAGCCGCCGACGCGGTCGACCATGTCCTCGGCGGCTGGTCCGGGCCGGGCGTCGCCGGCGGCGATCGGGCGCTGGTGAGTCAGGTGCTCGACGCTGCCCGCCACGGTGCCGCCCTGGCCGAACGGCTGGTGCCGCGATGGCTCGACATCGGCAACCCGCGGCGCCGGGTCCTCGAGGAGTCGATGGACGCCGCCCGAGCCGCTCGGATCACCCTCAACGAGCTGGCCTGACGGACGTGCCCTGCCTCGGTTTGCGCAGTTGTTGTTGGTGCGCAGGGGCGAACACCAACGACCGGTGCGCAAACCCGCGCGCGACGGACCCGACCCAGCCCGTAGACTGATCGGCATGCTGCTTCAGGAGTGCGCTGCGGACTAGGGCACACGTGCGCCCAGCGCGATCCCTTTTGTCCCGTACGCCGCCTTCAATCCTCCTGGAGCATTTCTCATGTTGACCGCGCACCAACTCGAGGTCCGCGCCGGCCCCCTCCTTCTGCTGTCGGACGCGTCGTTCCGCATCGGACCCGGCGACCGGGTCGGACTCGTCGGCCGCAACGGCGCCGGCAAGACCACCCTCACGCGCATCCTCGCCGGCGAGGGCGAGCCGGCCGCCGGGCAGGTCACCCGGACCGGATCGGTCGGCTACCTGCCACAGGATCCGCGCACCGGAGATCTCTCCGTGAGCGCCCAAGAGCGCATCCTGTCCGCCCGCGGGCTCGACCGGGTCGTCAAGCGGCTCCGGTCCGCCGAGGCCGCGATGGCCTCCGACGATCCCGAGCATCGCGACCGCGCCATGCGGCGCTATGCCAACGCCGACGCCGAGCTCCACGCCGGCGGCGGCTACGCGGCCGAGGCGGAAGCTGCGGTCATCGCGGCCAGCCTCGGCCTGCCCAACCGGGTGCTCGGCCAGCCGCTCGGCACCCTGTCGGGCGGCCAACGTCGCCGGGTCGAACTGGCCCGCATCCTGTACTCCGGGGCCGAGACCCTGCTGCTCGACGAGCCGACCAACCATCTCGACGCCGATTCGATCGTGTGGCTGCGCGGCTTCCTCGCGGCCCACCGCGGCGGACTCGTGGTGATCAGCCACGACGCCGCCCTGCTCGGCCACACCGTCAACCGGGTGTTTCACCTGGATGCGAACCGAACGCAGCTCGACGTCTACAACCTGGGCTGGTCGGCCTACCTCCAGCAGCGTGAGACCGACGAGCGGCGCCGGCACCGCGAGCGGGCCAACGCCGAGCGGAAGGCGTCGGCGCTGATGGCGCAGGCCGACAAGATGCGGGCCAAGGCGACGAAGGCGAGTGCCGCCCACAACATGGAGCGGCGGGCCCAGCGGATGCTCGGTGGCCTGGAGGCCGAGCGGCGGGGCGATCGGACCGCGAAGATCCGGTTCCCGGCCCCGGCCCCTTGCGGCAAGACCCCGTTGCGCGCCGATGGGCTCAGCAAGTCGTACGGCTCGCTCGAGGTATTCACCGACGTGGATCTCGCCATCGACAAGGGCAGTCGCGTCGTCGTACTCGGGCTCAACGGCGCCGGCAAGACGACGCTGTTGCGCATCCTGGCGGGGCTGGAGCCACCCGACACCGGTGTGATCGCGCCGGGTCACGGCCTGAAGCTCGGCTACTACGCGCAGGAGCACGAGACCCTGGACCTCGAACGTACGGTCGCCGGCAACATGGCGTCGGCCGCGCCGGATCTCGACGATCCCACCCGGCGACGCGTACTCGGCTCGTTCCTGTTCTCCGGCGACGATGCGCACAAGCCGGCGCGAGTGCTGTCCGGCGGCGAGAAGACCCGGCTGGCGTTGGCGACGCTCGTGGTGTCGAGCGCCAACGTGCTGCTGCTCGACGAGCCGACCAACAACCTCGACCCGGCGTCGCGCGACGAGGTGCTACGGGCGATCCGCACGTACGAAGGCGCCATCGTCTTGGTGACCCACGACGAAGGCGCGGTCGAGGCGCTGTCGCCGGACCGGGTGCTGATCCTGCCCGACGCGGTCGAGGATCTCTGGAACGAGGACTACACCGAGCTGGTCGCGCTGGCCTGAGTCCGGCACCGAGCGACCAACCGCAGAGCGTCCCGTCGATTTGTCGGAGACCACTCAGCGTCTACTTCTACGACTGACGGAACTTGCCCGCAGAGGATTGACCGCAATACGGAATCCGTCGTTCTATCTTCGCGGAAGGCGTCAAATTCCATACCGCCTCTTGGGGGCGCGCCGCCGCTACGAGAGCACCTTTCTGTGGCGTCGGTGGCGCCGACGGCAAGCCAGCCAGCGACGCCATCGTGCGAAGAAAGGGCGGTCCCGGTGTCCTTACGTCCCCTAATCCTCGCT
This sequence comes from Nocardioidaceae bacterium, assembly GCA_032154865.1. Lineage (GTDB taxonomy): Bacteria > Actinomycetota > Actinomycetes > Propionibacteriales > Nocardioidaceae > DATFRX01. Next base: position 552 of record JALDXR010000291.1, on the reverse strand, counting down.
GCCTCCGCGGCCCTGCTGATCCCAGGTGCCGTGCTCGCAGCGCCCGCCGCCAGCGGCGGCAGTATCGACGCCGGCCCGGAGTCGGCCGTCGACGCGAATCCCCAAGATCTTGCGACTAACTACGTCCAGCAGCACGCCAAGGAGCTCGGTCTCAAGTCCGAGGACGTCAATGACGTCTTCGTGCGCACGAGCTACTCCAGCAAGCACACCGGCGTGACCCACGTCAGCCTCAACCAGCGCTATCAAGGGCTCGAGGTCTTCGGCGGTCAGGCCACGGTCAACGTCAACCCCGACGGCAGCATCCTCTACGTCGGCAACAGCTTCGTCCCGGACCTTCGCCAGGCCGGGCCGGATGCCGCCGATCTCCATGCCGTGGAGGCGGTCGCGGCAGCGGCCGACGAGCTCAACCTCAGTCGGCCGGGCGATGTGCGAGTCACGAAGGCAGCGAAGAGCGCCGGCGGAGAAACCATGCTGTCCGGCGGCGACATCTCCAACTCGCCCATCCCGGCCCGCCAGGGCTGGCAGCCGACCAAGGACGGTCTGCGTCTGGGC
>JALDXR010000290.1:0-5269 GCA_032154865.1 Nocardioidaceae bacterium | reverse complement strand
ACCTCGAGCTCCTTGGCCAGCAGCTTCATCTGCCGGGAGAACTCCGACACCTCGACCTGGCGGCTCTCGACCCGCTTGCCCGACGACAGCAGTTGCAGGTAGTCGACGACGATCAGCCGCAGCTCGTGGCGCTGCTTGAGCCGACGGGCCTTCGCCCGGATCTCCATCATCGTGAGGTTGGGGCTGTCATCGATGTAGAGCGGCGCCGACGACACCTCGCCCATCTTGCGGGCCAGCCGCGACCAGTCGTCGTCGGTCATGTGGCCATTGCGCATGTGGTTCATCGCGATCCGCGCCTCGGCCGACAGCAGCCGCATGGTGATCTCCGTACGGCTCATCTCCAGCGAGAAGATGACGCTGGTCAGGCCGTGCTTGATCGAGGCGGCCCGGCACATGTCGAGACCTATCGTCGAGTTGTGGGTCGGCACCATCGATCGCCCAGCGAGGTAGAGCATGTCGGGATTGTCGACCTGGACGCAGCGGACGGGTACTGACGGAATGGACCGCACGTCCTCGATTCGCCGATGCCGCACCTTGACGCCGGGAATCACCTGACGCGCGGCCTTGCGCGGGAGGTGGAAAACCTTGTCGCCCGGCGCGAAGTTGACCATGTAGCAGATCGACGACGCTTCGCTGCGACCCTGGATCCGCTTCGTCCGCATCGTCGCTCGGTAGCCCAGCGTCCGGACAAGCTCCAGTGTGTCCTCCGCAAGACAGCGGTTGGTGACCGCGAACTGCACGTTGCCCTGCCTGGCGACGTAGCCGTCGGTGTCGAGTAGACCGGCGAGCAGGTCGCGACGCTGTTGCTCTGAGGCGCGGAGGTATTCCGGGGGGATGTGCTTGTCTCCGAGGAGGCCAAGCTCCCGCAGGCGACCGGTGAACGTTTGGGAGTCGCGGCAGCGACGGCACAGCGGACCCCTCCCACGTGCCCGCCCTCGACAGGCCGTGCAGGACGGCTTGGGCCTCGGCACGAATCCGCCGTGGCCGCGTCCACACAACACCTGTTCGTTCGAGGCTGGCCGGAAGAACACGCCGCAGACCAGGCAAGCTCGTTCGCGCAGTGGATCGGTCGGAAACGAGAGGCCGTAGCTGTATCCGCCGTGGGGCCGGACGACGAGGCCGTCGGTTTCGATCCGCGTGATGATCTCGGGATCAGTGGAGGTGATCCGCCCGCCCGCGGCGTGACCGTCGCCGAGCCAGGCCCCGAGAGTGTACGGCGGGATCGGCAGGTCGGCCTCGGGCAGCTCGAACGGTGCGCCCGTCAGGATCGTGTGGTTCGGGCGGGCGTCGGCCGTCTGGCACCGCAGCGTGCGTGCGATCTCCTCGGTTGTCCGTACCTCCGGCCCGATCGGCTCCTTGGAGTACGCGGGATCTGAGGCATATCGGCGAGCTCGGCGGTCCCAGGTCAGCCATTGATGCTGGCCGTCGGCGACGATCGTCTCGCCGTCTTTGAAGACCACCTCGTAGCACGGACGATCCACCATGACCTCGGTCGCGGCGACGACTCGGGTCGGATTGCCGTCGGCGTCGACGAGGTAGTCGCCGACCGCGACGTCGCCCATCGTGGTCCATCCGGAAGGTGTCGGCAGCGGTGTATCGAGGGCAAGCGCCTTGCCGATCGCCGGACGAGCCGCCACGATCACCATCTGCCCGGCATGCAGCCCGTTGGTCAGGTCGTCGAGGTCGGCGAACCCGGTGGGCACGCCGGCAAGGCCGCCGTCGTGGGCGTTGATCGCCTCGATCTCGTCGAGGGTCTCGGCCATCAGCTCGCTCAGCGGCTGGTAGTCCTCACTCGTACGCCGCTCGGTGACGCTGTAGACCTCGGCCTGGGCCCGGTCCACGACGTCGTCGACCTGTCCCTCGGCCGCAAAGCCAAGTTGAGCGATCTTGGTGCCGGCGTCGACGAGGCGGCGCAAGATCGCCTTCTCGCGGACGATCTCGGCGTAGTAGCCGGCGTTGGCTGCGATCGGGACGCCGGCGACCAGATCGTGCAGGTACGGCGCGCCGCCGATCCGGTCGAGATCGCCTCGGCGCTGGAGCTCCGCGGCGACGGTGACGGCATCGGCCGGCTCGCCACGGCCGTAGAGGTCGATGATCGCGTCGTAGACGACCTCGTGGGCCGGACGGTAGAAGTCGACGCCCCGGATGGCCTCGACGACGTCGGCGATGGCGTCCTTCGACAGCAGCATCGCGCCGAGGACCGACTGCTCGGCGGCGTGGTCGGACGGCGGGGTCCGATCCGCTCGCGCCGGTGCGCCGCCGGGCGGACCTCCGAAGATCGCGTCGTAGTCTTCGCGCGGGTCGCCGGAGCCCGAATCACCACGGAACTCGGCGACGCTCAAGGCAGCTATCCCCTCTGACACGAAGGTCACCCGAGACGAATCCCCGAGCGGGCCCCCACGGGCTGTCGGCTCATTTACGGTAGGCGCCACCACCGACAGGACGGCCGCTCTCGTCGTCGGCCTCCACTCTCGTACACCCCGTCGCCGGTGTCTTGCCCCCGTACGTTAGATCCCTAGCAACGAGACGCGAAGAGCGTTATCCACAGGCCCTGTGGACGCCCTGTGGGCAACCTGCCCAAGGCCTGTGCACAGGTTGTTTACACAGCTGTGGATGAAGCAATTCACGAGCCTGCGACGCGCCGTCTGACCTGCGAAAACGGCTCTCCACCTGATGTGGACCCGAGAAAGATTTGGACCGATTGCCAGGCATCGCTAATCCACATCTCCTTGTCGACAAACCACGAGCACCGGACACTGAATGTTATGGATAGTCGACCCTGCTGCCTATTACGCTAGATCCCAATGACCCCGCTCCGTGACCGGCTGAACCAAGACGATCGCGAGATCCTGCGACTCGCCGTGCCGGCGTTCTTCGCTCTGGTCGCCGAGCCGCTGTTCCTCCTCGCCGACACCGCCATCGTCGGGCATCTGGGCACCCACCCACTCGCCGGCCTCGCGATCGCCGGCACCGTCGTACAGACCCTGGTCTACCTCGCCGTCTTCCTCGCGTACGGCACCACGGCCGCCGTCGGTCGCCACCTCGGCGCCGGTGACCTTCGCGGCGCCCTGGCGACCGGGATCAGCGGGCTCTGGCTGGCCCTGCTGATCGGCGCGGTGCTGACGCTCGTCGTCGCCGCCGGTGCGGACGTGATCGTCGGGTGGTTCGACGCCGAGCCGGCGGTCAACGAGCAGGCGATCGACTACCTACGCGTCGCCGCGTTCGGCCTGCCGCCGATGCTGATGGTGCTGGCCGGCACCGGAATCCTGCGCGGTCTGCAGGACACGCGTACGCCGCTGGTCATCGCGGTCGCGGCCAACCTGGCCAACATCGGGCTCAACTTCTTGTTCGTGTACGGCTTCGACCTGGGCATCTTCGGGTCGGCGCTCGGCACCACCGTCGCCCAATTCGCCGCCGGCCTGGCGCTGGTCGCCGTCGTCATCCGAGGCGCCCGTCGGCACGGCGCTTCTCTGCGGCCCGATCGCGAGGGGATCGCCGAGGCCGCCAGGTCCAACGTGCCGCTGTTCATCCGGACCCTGACGCTACGTGCGGCCCTGCTGCTGGCGACCCTGGTCGCGAGCACGATGGTCGCGGCATCGATCGCCGCCCATCAGATCGTGTGGACCATCACCATCACGCTCGCTCTCGCACTCGACGCGATCGCGATCGCCGGGCAGGCGATGACCGGCCGCTACCTCGGCGCGGGCGACGTCGTCAGCACCCGCCGTACGACGCGTCGCATGATGGCGTGGGGCCTGTGGTTCGGCGTGATCGTCGGGCTCGCCGTCCTCGTGACCAGTCCCTGGCTGCCCCGGGCGTTCTCGAGCGACCCGGACGTCTGGGGCGCCGCGCTCGGCGCGCTGATCGTGCTGGCGCTGACGCAGCCGACCAGCGGAGTCGCGTTCGTCCTCGACGGAGTTCTGATCGGCGCCGGCGACGGAACCTACCTGGCGTGGGCCGGAGTCGTGACCCTCGCGGTGTACGCGCCGCTGGCCGGACTGGTCTGGGCGCTCGACCTCGGACTCACCTGGCTGTGGATCGCGTACGCCGTCTTCCTCTTCGCCCGGACCGCCACGCTCCTCCATCGCGAACGCTCCGACGCCTGGCTGGTCACCGGGGCACCGGTGCGGTCTCGCGCCTGACCGGGTTGTCGCGAGCGCTGCCGCCGATACCGTGGGGAGAGTGACCACGAACATCGGACCGGAAGATCAGCCGACGGACACCGGGCTCTCCGAGGCCGAGGTTCGCGCGTACGTCGAGAAGCTGCGGACCGCGCCGGCCGACCAGTTGCTCGTCGAGTTGCTGTTCACAGCCCTCAACGCGGCGCAGGTCAAGCTCGGCCGCAACGATGCCCGGCTGTTCATCGACTTCAGTTCGCTGATGCTCGACCATCTGCGCGAGTATCTGCCGGACGACGCGAGGACCCAGGCCGATCAGGCGCTCGGGCAGCTCCGGCTCGGGCAGGTGCAGGCCGAGTCCGAGGTCGCGACGTCCGGCCGTTCGGAGTCCAACGACATCGAACGACCACCGACCCGGATCACGACGCGATCGGGCGAGCCGACCCAGGCGCCGCCGACTCCCCCGCCAACCGTGGGCGGCGGCTCCGGGCTCTGGGTGCCCGGTCGCGACGTCTAGGAACCGGCGCCGCGGTCATCCGGCCGCGTCGGCCGGAGCTCAGGACGGTACGACGTTGAGCGCGATGCTCGCCGTGACCTCCGGGTGGATCCGTACGTCGACGTGGTGAGCGCCGAGCGACTTGATCGGCTGGCCGATCTCGATGCGGCGCTTGTCGATGTTCGGCCCACCGGACTGGCGTACGGCCGCGACGATGTCGGTCACCGTGACCGCGCCGAACAGCCGACCACCGGAGCCGGCGCGTACCTGGAGGTTCACCGGCTTGGCTTCGAGCTGCGACTTGATCTCCTCGGCGTGGCCGAGATCGCGGACCTCACGGACCTCGCGAGCCTTCTTGATCGTCGCGATCTGCTTCTCGGCACCTTTGGTCCACTGGATGGCGAGGCCCCGGGGCACGAGGAAGTTGCGGCCGTAGCCGTTCTTGACCTCGACGACGTCACCGGGCGCACCCAGGTTCGCTACCTCGTGGGTGAGGATGAGCTTCATGTCTTCTGTACCCCTCTGGACCGTCAGCGCGAGGTCGACGTGTACGGAAGCAGCGCCATCTCACGGGCGTTCTTGATCGCCGTCGCGATCTGACGCTGCTGCTGGACGGTCACGCCGGTGACCCGGCGGGCCCGGATCTTGCCGCGGT
>JALDXR010000289.1:0-5271 GCA_032154865.1 Nocardioidaceae bacterium | reverse complement strand
GAGCCAGCGCCGCCCCGCCATCGACTTGGCGGGGCGGCGTTCTCATGTCGGCGGCACTGTCCAAATCTGGCCGTGGCAGGCTGGAAAACGGCCCACCCGTACTCCGAAGGAGCCCGCATGGAATACATCCGCCTCGGTACGACCGGCCTCAAGGTCTCGCGGATCTGTCTGGGGATGATGACGTACGGGGATCCGGCGCAGCGGGAGTGGTTCCTCGACGAAGCCGCTGCCGAGCCGATCGTGCGACAGGCAGTCGACGCCGGCATCACGTTCTTCGACACGGCCGACGTCTACTCGCGCGGCGTCAGTGAGGAGATCACCGGCCACCTGCTCGGCAAGCTGTTCGCGAACCGGGACGACTATGTCCTCGCGACGAAGGTCCACGGCGTCATGGGCGACGGGCCCAACGACCGCGGGCTGTCCCGCAAGCACATCCTGTCGAGCATCGACGACTCGCTGCGGCGGCTCCAGACCGACTACGTCGACCTCTACCAGATCCATCGCTTCGATCGGGAGACGCCGATCGAGGAGACGATGGGCGCGCTGAACGACGTCCTACGCGCCGGCAAGGCCCGCTACATCGGCGCGTCCAGCATGTTCGCCTGGCAGTTCGCCGCCATGCAGCACGTCGCCGAGACCAACGGCTGGACCACGTTCGTCTCGATGCAGGACCACTACAACCTGATCTATCGCGAGGAAGAGCGCGAGATGTTGCCGCTGTGTGTCGACCAGGGTGTTGGTGTCATTCCCTGGAGTCCGCTGGGTCGTGGCTGGCTGACCCGGCCGCGTTCGGAGAGCGTCGACGGTCCGACGTCGCGATCCCGATCCGACGCCTTCGCGCGAGGGCTGTACGAGGAGAGCGACGGCGACGTCGTCGACCGGGTCCAGGAGCTCGCGGCGGAGCGGGACGTCCCGATGGCGCGGATCGCGCTGGCCTGGATCCTGTCGCGGCCGGCCGTCACCGCGCCGATCATCGGAGCATCCAAGGCGCACCACGTCGATGACGCCGTCGGCGCGCTCGACGAACACCTCACCGAGGACGACATCGCCCGGCTCGAGGAGCTGTACCGCCCGCATCCGATCCGCGGCCACTCCTGACCGCCACGACCGATCATTGGTCACCTGTGGCGACTGTCAGGGGAGGTGGACCGGCGGCTCGAGGAGTACGGGGTCGAGGCTCTCGCCCTGCGCCGGGACCAGGCGTGGGCCACCGCCGTCGCCGGCCGGCAGCCAATGGCGGACCCGGCGCTCGATCCCGATCGGATAGACGGTGAGGCTGCCGTCCGGATCGATCCGCAGCCGCAGGAAACCCTTGTAGTCCTCGATCGACTGGGCCGCGAACAGCTCGTTGATGTTGACTCCGAAGCGACTGACGACCAACAGCCACAGCGCGAGCACCTCGGCGGCTAGGAAGCCCGTGATCAGGGCGGCGATCGCCACGGTGGCCACGGTGGCGGCGTCGGACCATCCGTCGGTCAGCGCGTCGCAGATCTCGGCGACTCCCCATGACAACGCCAACTGCGGTATCGCCAGCGCGACGCCCCAGAGGCGTTTGATCCAGGGGTCGGTGTGCCGGGGCAGGGTGAAGGCGATGCTGGCGGCGACCACGAGGGCGACCAGCCCGACCAGCACCGACAACAAATCTCGCATCGCCGCCGAGATGATTCCGGCTTGGAGCAGCGCGAGCAGCAACGGCAGGGTCCAGTTGCGCTGCGCCAGGCGCCAGAGGACCCCGCGGGCCAGCACACGAGACCGTTGGGCGCTCGGCCACCGGTGTTGGAGCCGGTAGGGCCGGGTGTCGTGGCGGGACGCGGCCGGATCGGCGAGGCGCCGGCTCACCGGAAGCTCCTGCTTCAGCGAATCGGTGTCGGCGAGGTAGGCACCGCCGACGCCCGCGGTGATCAGGGTCTGCGGACGATCGCCGTCGTCGGCGGCGGCATAGCGGGCGTAGTGATGGACGTCTCCGGTGAGGACGAGCGGGATGCGCACGTTGCGTTCGGCCAGCGTGTACTTCAGGAAGTGGGTCAGCTGGGACATGCCGGAGTGCTTGTCGGGATCGAAGTAGTACCACGCCGGCTTCGCCGTGCACAGGATGAGCCGGTCGCCGTCGGCCATCCGAGTCGCCACCTGGCGGAAGTACTCCAGCTGCGGCCGGTCGATGTAGGTGTTGAGCTGGATGTCGAGTCCGAACAGCCACCATCGGTACGGCAGCCGCAGCGCGAAGTAGGACCGGCGCTGCTGCGTCGACCAGCCACCGATCGGCTGCTCTTGCCCGAACACCCGCAGGAACGACGTGAGCCCGTCGTACCAGTCGTGATTGCCGGGGACCGCGTAGACGGCCGGGCGAGGCTCGTCGCTCTCGGGCAGCGCCGTCGCATAGACGCCTGTGGTCCGGCGCTCGTAGTTGCCGACGTCGCCGGAGGGGTAGACCTCGTCGCCGCCCATCACGAGGACCGATCCCCGCCGGAGCACCTCGCGGTCGCTGCCGTCGACGTCGGTCAGGTCGGTCGCCAGGAGGCTCGCGACCGAGTACGTCGCGTCGAAGCCGTCGCCGATGTCGCTGACGAAGTCGAGCCAGTACGGCTCCTCGAGCGCGGGCCGGCTCGAGTGGTCGAAGTACTCGCCCTGGTCGAAGGCCGGACCCTGCTGGATCTCGCGTTTGTCGAGGTACTGGCCGATCCATGACCCCAGCAGCACCTTGAGTCCGGTGCGGCCGAGTTCGGTCGGCGAGAGCCATCGGACAGCGGGTGCCGGGTCGACCGGGCGGACATAAGAGACTTTGGTCGGAGGATCGGGCTTATCCACGCCGTACATCATGGTGGCTTCGGGTCGCGGGCGTCACGCGTTTGGCGCGAGAGTCGGGCGGGTGCGTGCTAGTGAAGGCGATCCGTGATCCAACGGGCGATCTCGGGTACGTCGATCTCGCCCGCTGCGATCGCCAGCACAGTCTGTTCGGCGTCGTCGACCTCGTACTTGATGTCTTGGCCGTTGAGCAGGCAGAAGGTTCGTGCCGCCGCCCAGGCGAAGCGCTTGTTTCCGTCGACGAGCGCGTGGTTGCGGGCGATCGAGTGCATGAGAGCCGCGGCCTTCTCGGCGAAGGTCGGATAGGCATCAGTGCCGAAGACAGCGGTTTGTGGGCGGGCAGCCGCCGAGGACGGCAGGCCGAAGTCGCGCACCGCAACCTCGTCGAGAACGCCCTCGGCAATCTCCATGAGGTCGTCGACTGCCAGGTCGTCGATGCCCCCCGAGGCCGAGGTCACCGGCTCAGCCGCTCGAGGAGTTCGGCATCCTCAGTTCGTACGCGGTCGATGGCCGCGCGCAGGCGCTGCGGTCGCTCGCTCACGTAGGCCGCGATCGCCTCTCGGGCAACTTCCTGCATCGACCGACCCTCCTCCGCCGCCTTGCGGCGAAGGTCTCTGGTCTCCTGCTCCGTCAGCCGAAGGTTCATCGCCATAGCGTCATGGTACCACGATGGTACCGACTCAATCCTTACTGAGTGGTCTGGCAGAGTGGCCGCATGGCCCACACCCGCGACCATCGAAGCGTGTCCATCGAGCGCCGGTCGAACGGTCGGTTCACGATCACCAACGCCCGCGGGGGCGGCGTCACGATCGGCACCGGCGATGACGCCGACTTCACCCCCACGGAGCTGTTCCTCGGGGCGCTCGGAGCCTGTACGGCGGTCGATGTGGACATCCTGACGTCACGCCGGGCCGAACCGGAGTCGTATCGGGTCGAGGTCGAGGCGAAGAAGGTTCGCGACGAGATCGGCAACCACCTCACCGATCTCGCGGTGATCTTCAAGCTCATCTTCCCTCAGGGCAAGGAGGGCGACGTCGCTCGGGCCATCCTTCCGGATGCGGTCGAGAAGTCCCACGACCGGCTGTGCACGGTCGGCCGTACCGTCGAGAGCGGTACGCCGATCGCGACCCGGATCGACTGACCACCATGGACCTGCGGATCTTCACCGAGCCTCAGCAGGGCGGCAGCTACGACGATCTGCTGCGGGTCGCCAAGGCCACCGAGGATCTCGGGTTCGACGCCTTCTTCCGCTCCGACCACTACCTGTCGATGGGCGGCCACGGCCTGCCCGGTCCGACCGACGCGTGGGTGACCTTGGGCGGCCTGGCCCGCGAGACGTCGCGGATCCGGATCGGAACCTTGATGACGGCGGCCACGTTCCGGCTGCCCGGGCCGCTCGCGATCGCGGTGGCCCAGGTCGACCAGATGAGCGGCGGCCGCGTCGAGTTCGGCATCGGCGCCGGCTGGTTCGAGGCGGAGCACGAGGCGTACGGCATTTCCTTCCCCTCGACCCGGGAGCGCTTCGACCGGCTCGAGGAGCAGTTGGCTGTCGTGACCGGGCTCTGGGAGACGCATGACGGCGAGACGTTCTCCTACGAAGGGCAGCACTACCGGCTGCAGAAAGCACCAGCGCTCCCGAAGCCGGTGCAGCGGCCCCGGCCGCCGGTCATCGTCGGTGGCGTCGGCGCCCGGCGCACACCCGCGCTCGCTGCCCAGTACGCCGACGAGTTCAACGTCCCGTTCCACAATCTCGAGCCGACTCGGGAGGCGTACGGACGGGTGCGAGCCGCCTGCGAAGCGATCGGCCGGCCACTCGAGTCGATGCGCTTCTCGGTTGCGCAGACGGTCGGTATCGGTCGCGACGACGCGGAGGTGCGGCGGCGGGCCGAGGCGATCGGGTTCGACGTCGACGAGTTGCGGGCGAACGGCATCGCCGGCACGCCGCAGGAGGTCGTCGACAAGCTGGGAACGTTCGCCGAGGCGGGTGCGACCCGGGTGTACCTCCAGGTCCTTGACCTCCACGACCTGGACCATCTCGATCTGATCGCTGATCAGGTCGCTCCGAAGGTGGCCGGAGAATGACGGACCACAAGCAGGTCGCGGGGTGGATCGACGCGTACGAGCGCGCCTGGCGAACCGCCGGAGTGGAACCGCTGGCGGCGCTGTTCACCGACGACGCGAGTTATCGACAGGGTCCCTACCACCAGCCGGTCATTGGCCTGGCGGCGATCGGCGAGATGTGGGAGGCCGAGCGGGCCGGCGCCGACGAAGAGTTCGCGATGACCTACGACATCGTGGCGGTCGACGGCGACACCGCGGTGGCCCGCGTGGAGGTGCGCTACGGCGAGCCGGTGCCGCAGGAGTTTCTCGACGTGTGGATCATGCGGTTCGCGGCCGGCGGACGATGTCGGGGGTTCGAGGAATGGCCGTACTGGCCGGACGCGACGACCTTCGAGCCGGACTGACCGG
>JALDXR010000288.1:0-5272 GCA_032154865.1 Nocardioidaceae bacterium | reverse complement strand
TCACGCGCTCCTTCATCGGGATGATCGCGTTGTCGGTGATCTTGATGCCCTCGGGACAGACCTCGGTGCAGCACTTGGTGATGTTGCACATGCCGAGCCCCGCGGCGTCCTGGGCCAGCTCACGTCGGTCGTTGGTGTCGAGGGGGTGCATGTCGAGCTCGGCGTAGCGCAGGAAGAACCGCGGTCCGGCGAAGGCCGGCTTGTTCTCCTCATGGTCGCGGATCACGTGACAGGTGTTCTGGCACAGGAAGCACTCGATGCACTTGCGGAACTCCTGGCCGCGCTCGACGTCGACCTGCATCATCCGGCGCTTGCCGTCGGCATCCGGGGGTGCGGGGGCGAAGGCCGGCAGCTCACTCGCCTTCTCGTAGTTGTACGACACGTCGGTGACCAGGTCGCGGATCACCGGGAACGTCCGCATCGGCGTGACCGTCAGGGTCTCGGCCGGGTCGTAGTCGGACAGTCGCGTCATGCACATCAGACCCGGCCGGCCGTTGACCTCGGCCGAGCAGGAGCCGCACTTGCCGGCCTTGCAGTTCCACCGGACGGCCAGGTCGCCGGCCTGCGTGGCCTGGACCCGATGGATGGCGTCAAGGACAACCTCGCCGTGCTCCACCGGCACGGTGAAGTCCTGCAAGCCGCCGCCGTCGGCGTCCCCGCGCCACACGCGCATCGCAAGGTCGTAACCCATCTGCGCTGCCTCCTCTTGGCTCTGCCGTCAGCTCTGTGTCTCGATGAGCTCGGTGAGCTCGTCGGGCAACTGCGGAAGTGGTTGGTGCTTGAGCTGGACGTCGCCGCCGTCGCCCAGGGTGAGGACCAGGTTGACCTTCGCCCAGTCGTCGGACGCGCCGGGGTGGTCCTCGCGGGTGTGTCCACCGCGCGACTCGGTGCGCTCCAGCGCCGCCGACGCGATGCACTCGCTGACGACCAGCATGTTGTGGAGATCGAGGGCGAGATGCCAGCCCGGGTTGTACTGCCGGTTGCCTTCGACCGACAGCTGCGGCAGCCGCTTCTTCATCTCGGCCAGCTTCCCCAGGGACTGGACGAGCTCCTCCTCGCGCCGGATGATCCCGACCAGGCTCTGCATCGTCTCCTGCAGATCGCGCTGCACCGTGTACGGGTTCTCGTCGCCCGACTCGGTGAACGGCGCCAGGGCAACCTCGGCCGCCCGGTCTACTGACGCGTCGTCGATCTCGGGGCGGTCATCGGCGAGCTTGGCGGCATACTCAGCGGCGCCGTCACCGCATCGCCGCCCGAAGACCAGCAGGTCCGACAGCGAGTTGCCGCCGAGGCGGTTGGAGCCGTGCATGCCTCCCGAGACCTCGCCGGCGGCGTAGAGGCCGTCGACGATCGACATGCCGGTGTCCGGGTCGACTTCGACACCGCCCATCACGTAGTGGCAGGTCGGTGCGATCTCCATCGCCGTCTGCGTGATGTCGACGCCGGCCAGCTCCATGAACTGGTGGTACATCGACGGCAGCCGCCGCTTGATGAACTCGGGCGTACGCCGCGACGCGATGTCGAGGTAGACGCCGCCGTGCTCACTGCCGCGCCCGGCCTTGATCTCGGAGTTGATCGCCCGCGCGACCTCGTCTCGCGGCAGCAGCTCCGGTGGGCGCCGGTTGTTGCGCTTGTCGTCGTACCAGCCGTCGGCCTCTTCGACCGTGTCGGCCGTCTCGGATTTGAAGTACTCCGGGATGTAGTCGAACATGAACCGCTCGCCCTCGGAGTTCTTGAGGACGCCGCCGTCGCCGCGCACCGACTCGGTGACGAGCAGGCCGCGCACGGACAGCGGCCAGACCATCCCGGTCGGGTGGAACTGGACGAACTCCATGTTGATCAGGGACGCGCCGGCCCGCATCGCCAGCGCGTGGCCGTCGCCGGTGTACTCCCAGGAGTTGCTGGTCACCTGGTAGGACTTGCCGATGCCACCGGTGGCGAGCACGACGGCCGGTGCGTCGAAGACCAGGAAGCGACCGCTGTCCCGCCAGTACGCGAACGCGCCGCTGATCCGGTCGCCGTCCTTGAGCAACTCGGTGACGGTGCACTCCATGTAGACGTCGATGCCGAGGGCGACGGTGCGCTGCTGCAGCGTACGGATCATCTCGAGTCCGGTCCGGTCGCCGACGTGGGCGAGCCGGGCGTAGCGGTGGCCGCCGAAGTCGCGCTGCGAGATGAGCCCGTCCGGCGTCCGGTCGAACAGCGCCCCCCACTCCTCGAGCTCCAGCACCCGGTCCGGCGCCTCCTGCGCGTGCAGTTGCGCCATCCGCCAGTTGTTGAGCATCTTGCCGCCGCGCATGGTGTCGCGGAAGTGGACCTTCCAGTTGTCTTCGGGCCACAGGTTGCCCATCGCGGCGGCGGCGCCCCCCTCTGCCATCACGGTGTGGGCCTTGCCGAGTAAGGACTTGCAGACGACGGCAGTACGAGCGCCCGTTTCGTGCGCGGCGATCGCGGCTCGTAGACCGGCGCCGCCGGCCCCGATCACGACCACGTCATAGGAGTGTCGTTCGAACTCTGCCATCAGTCCTGTCAGTCTCTCATTCAAATCTCTGGCTAATTGATGATGCGGGGATCCGAGAACCAGTCCGCCGAGATCGCCATGATGTAGGCGTCCGTGGCGATCACGGTGAAGAGCGAGATCATCGCGAACTGCCCGTGTCGGGTGTTGAGCTTGGAGACGAGGGTCCAGTAGCGGTAGCGCCACGGATGCTTGGAGAAGTTGCGCAACCGGCCACCGACGACGTGCCGGCAGGCGTGGCACGACAGCGTGTAGGCCCACAGCATCACCAGGTTGATCCAGATGATGATCGTGCCGAGCCCGATGCCGACGCCGCCGTCTTGCCCGTGGAACGCGAGGATCGCGTCGTAGATGTTGATCGCGCCGAAGATGAACGCGAAGTAGAAGAAGTAACGGTGCACGTTGAGCAGGATCAGCGGCAGCTTCGACTCGCCGGTGTACTTCTTGTGCGGCTCCGGCACGGCGCAGGCCATCGGCGCCAGGAAGAACGAGCGGTAGCCGGCCTTGCGGTAGTAGTAGCAGGTGCCACGGAAGCCGGCGAGGACCACGAACGTGATCAGCGCGATCGGGATGAAGACCGGCATCTCCGGCAGGAACGTGCCGAAATGGCTGGAGCCCTCGACGCAGGAGTCACTGATGCAGGGCGAGTAGATCGGGGTGAGGTAGTGCTCGTCGGCGGCCCAGTAGTCGTCGTTCATGAAGATGCGGACCGTGGCGTACACGACGAAGAAGCCGAGGATGCCCGCCATCGCCGCGGGGTAGAGCCACCAGCGGTCGGTACGCAGTGTCCTCGCGTCGATCTGGGCCCGGCCGGGTCCTGCGATTCCGGTGGCCAATTCCGTCTCCTTCGTCGGGTGGCCGCATGCGCACAGCACCCTACTCACCCCCTTCGGCGCATGCACTCACCCGTGCGGTTTCCCACATTCGGGGCGGCGCCAACGCTCGGCGTCAGGCCCGGCGTACGTGCGATGCCGGCGCGAACCCCCCAAGGATCCGCGCCGGCGTCGGCCGTACGGAGTCAGCAGCCGTGGCTGACCTGATTGCACATGGTGTCGGCGTTGATGGGCAGCTCGAACGTCTGCAGGTCGGTGCCGTCGAGCGTGACCTCGACCCGGGCGCGCGGACCGGTCGGCAGCCACCGATCCGAAAAGTACTGCATCGCCCAGAAGCCGTCCTGGACCACCGCTTCCTCGGTGTGGCCGTCCGGGAAGGCGTAGGTCAACCCGGTGGCGCCCTCGGGGAGCTCGCCGCCCGCCCACACCATCTCGCCCTTCGCCCCCGGAAGCACGTTGCTCGTCACGTTGAGCGCGAAACTGAAGTCCGACGCCTGGGCGGTACCGTCCAGCTCGTTGCCCCTGGAGACCGCCGCGTCGGGCTTGACGTTGCAGGTGTAGACGTCGGTGCTGTTGGCGACGACGACGGTGATGCCGGTGCCGTCGTCGATCGCGAGCCTGCCTGTGGGTGCTTGCTTGATCGGCTCGCCGCGCAGGTCGAATGTCCGCACGGCGCGGTCGATGCACTTTTGATACGCCTGGTCCGGGTCGGTCATCGCGCGAGAGTCCCCGGTCCGCTCCTCCTGCTGGTTGCCCTGGTGCTTCGGCGCGGTGTCGTCCTGGCCGGAACGATCGCCGCCCTGTCCGGCCGGGTCGGGGTCACCACCGGTGCCGCCGCCGTTGTCGCCTCCGGTGCCGGCGAGCAGGTAGCCACCGATCGCGAGGGCGGCGGCCACCGCGGCCACGGCCACCGGCACCCCGAACCGGCGAGCGGTGCCGTCCCAACGGCGTTCGGCGGCGGTCGTCGTGTCCATCTCCTCGTCGAGGCGTTCCCGCATCAGAGCCCTCCCTCGCTCCGGGATCGACCGCCGAGCAGGCGGCAGTAGATCGTTCATTGCTGCTCCTGGATGTGAGGTGCGGCAAGGGAGTTCGACAGTCGGCGGCGAGCGCGGCTGAGTCGGGACCGCACCGTGCCGACCGGGATGTCGAGCGCGGTCGCGGCCGACTGGTAGTCCAGCTCTTCCCAGACCACCAGGGCCACGACATCGCGCTCTCGCGCCGGCAACCGATCGATCACGGCCAGCACCTCGGCCATCCGCCGTTCGTCATCGACCCGACCGGCGACGTCATCGGCCGGATCGGGTTGGGCGACCTCGCGCGGCAGCCGGTCCAAGGCTCGCCAGCGCCGAGCCAGCGTGCGTCGCCGGCGGCGGCACACGTTGGTGGCGATGCCGTACAGCCAGGGCAACAGCGAGTCCCCCTGGACGACTACCCGGTCACGGCTCCGCCAGGCCTCGAGGAAGACCGTCGAGGTCAGGTCCTCGGCGGCGTGCCAGGACGCCGTCTGGCGGAAGCAATAGTTGTAGATCGTCTCGCTGTGCCGTTCGAACAGCCGTCCGAATGCCTGCCGCGGGTGCGTCCGGATCTCGGCGGCCCATGGGGACTCGGCCGAGGACCGGTGCTCCGTCATGGTGCCTCCCTGCCTTTACCCGGTTAATGCCCGCAGCGGCGACGGAGTTCGCGTTGAGGTGAAAATAACCCCCAACATGGTCCGATTCTCTCGTAGCCTTGGCCGGCGATGAGCAATCCGGACCGCCTGGTCGCCGGGGTCGCGATCGTGCGGCACGGCCGAGTGCTGGCCGCCCGGCGGACCCATCCGGCCGAGCTCGCCGGCCGCTGGGAGTTCCCGGGCGGCAAGGTCGACCCGGGCGAGTCCGAGGAAGCCGCCGCGGTACGCGAGATCCGCGAGGAGCTCGGCTGC
>JALDXR010000287.1:0-5275 GCA_032154865.1 Nocardioidaceae bacterium | reverse complement strand
CCCCCCCCCCCCCCCCAACGGCTCAGCCGCGCAGCGAGACGGTCTAGGAAACGCCCACGATCGGCAGCCGAAGGGCGGCCGGCGCATCCGGCGGGACGACCGGTTGCTTCGGCGGCACCGGCGCCAGCCGCTGGTACTCCGCACTCAACGGCGGCCGGGCGTCGGCCTCGTCGCGGTTGGGCCACAGCGCCATCGCTCGCTCCGCCTGAGCCATGATCGTCAGGGACGGATTGACGCCGAGGTTCGCCGAGATCGTCGAGCCGTCGACGACGTGCAACCCGGGATGGCCGTACAGCCGGTGATAGGGGTCGACGACGCCGGTGTCCGGCGAGTCGCCGATCGCGCAGCCGCCGATGAAGTGCGCCGTGAGCGGGATGTTGAACGGCTCGCCGATCGTGCCGCCGGGCGTGCCGTCGAGCAGCCGGGCCATCCGGCGAGCCGCCTCGTTGCCCTGCGGGATCCAGCTCGGGTTCGGCGCGCCATGTCCCTGCCGCGAGGTCAACCGCCGCCGGCCGGTCAGCCGGGACCGCTTCGTGTAGGTCGTGATCGAGTTGTCCAGCGACTGCATGACCAAGGCGATGACGGTCCGCTCGGACCAGTGCTCGAGGTCGTAGAGGTTGCGTACGTCGCGGCGCTGCGTCCAGAGCTCGCGTAGCCAGGTACGCCATCGCGGCCGATCGCCGTCGCCGTCGGTCAGCACGGTCTGCAACAGCGACATGAAGTTGGAGCCCTTGCCGTAGCGCACCGGCTCGATGTGGGTCGTCGCGTCCGGGTGGAAGGACGACGTGATCGCGACCCCACGGCTGTAGTCGGCCGTCGAGTCCTTGCTCGCGATCGCGCCGAGGATCGACTCCGAGTTGGTCCGGGTCAGCACACCGAGACGATCGGAGATCTGCGGCAGCCGGCCCTCGTCGCGCATCCGATGCAGCAGCTTCTGGGTGCCCAGGGCACTGGCGGCGAACACCACCTGGTCGGCGACGAACGTACGCCGCTCGCGCCGGCGGGTGACCGTCGTCGGTCGGGTCTCGACCTCGTACCCGCCACCGGCCCGCGGCCGTACCTCGGTCACCGTCGTCAGCGGATGCACCGCCGCGCCGGCCCGCTCGGCGAGGTAGAGGTAGTTCTTGACCAGGGTGTTCTTGGCGTTGTGCCGGCAGCCCGTCATGCACTCGCCGCAGTCGAGGCAGCCGCGTCGGGCCGGTCCGACCCCGCCGAAGTACGGATCGTCCGCAGCCACACCGGGCCGGCCGAAGAACACCCCGACCGGCGTCGGATGGAACGTGTCGCCGACGCCCATCTCCTCGGCGACCTTGCGCATGACCTCGTCGCTCGGACTGACATGGGGGTAGGTCGTCACGCCGAGCATCCGCTTGGCCTGGTCGTAGTACGGCGCGAGCTCGGCCCGCCAGTCGGTGATGTGAGCCCACTGCCGATCGGAGTAGAACGCCTCGAGCGGCTCGTAGAGCGTGTTGGCGTAGTTGAGCGAGCCGCCTCCGACTCCGGCCCCCGACAGGATCAGCACGTCCTTGAGCAGGTCGATCCGCTGGATGCCGTACCACCCGAGCGCCGGTGCGAAGAGGAACCGCTTCTTGTCGAACGACGTCGCCGGGAGGTCCGCGTCCTCGAATCGGGCGCCGGCCTCGACGACGCCGACCCGGTAGCCCTTCTCGGTCAGCCGCAGGGCCGTGACGCTGCCGCCGAAGCCGGAACCGACGACGAGCACGTCGTAGTCGACGGCCGACCTGGTCGAGCCCGCGGCAGCCGCCGTCATGGCCGGTGCGCCTTCTTCATCAGGCGGAGCGCGGCGGTCTGGAGCTTGACGTACGTCTCGTCCGACATGCCGAGCATCGGTGCGTACCGGACGAGCCGCTGCGTCGCGACCGCCTGCGGCTCGGTGTAGCGATGGATGCCCTCGGGGCCTTGCCGGCGCCCGAGCCCGGACTCGCGCATGCCGCCCATCGGACTGTCGATGCTGCCGAAGGCCGCGCCGTAGGCCTCGTTGATGTTGACCGTGCCGCAGCGGAGCCGCTGCGCGATCGACCGGGCACGGGCGACGTCGCGGGTGTAGATCGAGGCGTTGAGTCCGTAGCTGCCCTGGTTGGCCCGCTCGATCGCGTCGGCCTCGTCGGTGAAGCGGTAGAGCGACACGACCGGGCCGAAGGTCTCGTTGCCGAAGCAGGTCATATTCGGATCCACCCGCGTGAGAACCGTAGGTTCATAGAAGTACGGTCCGACGTCGGGCCGGGCCCGGCCGCCGGCGAGCACCTCGGCGCCCTTGGCGACGGCGTCGTCGACATGGGTCGTGACCGTGTCGAGCTGGGCCGGCGAGATCAGCGACCCCAGGTCCGTCTCGTACGAGAAATCGGCAGCCATTCGCATCGACTCGACCCGGCCGATGAACGCGTCGCGGAAGCGGTCGTAGATCTCGTCGGCGATGAACATCCGCTCCATCGACACGCACAGCTGCCCGGCCGAGGAGAAGCAGGCTCGAACCGCACCCTCGGCGGCCCGCGAGACATTGGCGTCGCGCAGGATCAGCATCGGGTTCTTGCCGCCGAGCTCGAGGGAGCAGCCGATCAGCCGGTCGGCGGCTCGGGTGGCCACCTCCCGGCCGGTCCGGGTCGAGCCCGTGAAGCAGACGTAGTCGACGTGGTCGATGATCGCCGGCCCGATCGCCGGGCCCGGGCCGGACACGATCTGCCAGGCGTCGGGCGGCATGCCCGCCTCCTCGAGCAGCTCCATGCCGAGCAGCGCGGAGAGGACGGTATGGGAGTCGGGCTTGTGCACGATGGTGTTGCCCGCCAGCAGGGCCGGCAGTCCATCGGACAGCGCCATCGTGAACGGGTAGTTCCACGGCGAGATGATCCCGACGACACCCTTCGGGACCCGGTTGACCCGCACCCGGGTGAGCGCCGGATAGAGCCCGAGTCGCGGCTGCGGGTTCAGGTAGCGGCGGGCCGTACGTGCGTAGTAGCGAGCCGTCATCGCGACGTGGGCGACCTCTTCGAAGGCATGCTTGCGGGCCTTGCCGGACTCCCACTGGATCAGGTCGATGATGTCGTTCTGGCGGTCGAGTACGAGGTCGTGCAGGTTGAGCAGCACCTCGGATCGTCCGCGTAGGTCGGTGGCCGCCCACGTCGTCTGGGTCGCCCGCGCGATGGCGGCGGCGCTCGCCACGTCGGACGGGCTCGACTGCGGCACCGAGGCGAGCGGCTGCCCGGTGAACGGCGCGTGGGTCTGCCGGAACTCGAGACCGGAGCTGTGGACCCGGCCGAGCAGCTGGCCCACCCGCCGCGGATCCAGGGCATATGTCGCGGTCGGGTCGAGCTCGGGATCGGCCGGTCCGGCCATCGGACGTCCAGGCTGAGCGCTCATGACCGTCCTCGCTTCGCTGCGGGCGGCCACGAGCGCAAGGCGGCTGTGTCCAATGTTCGCTCGCTGCGCTCGCTCATGCAGGAAGCGTAGGTTGCTCCCGATTCGCCTCGCCACCGGACCGACCCGATGTGAGACATCAGCCATGTGACATCGGCGACGTCACGGTCTCGAGTCGGCGTCGGTCACCCCGCCCGGAACACGGAGGAGCCCCGCCCGATCGGCCGGGCGGGGCTTCCTCGATGACAGCTGGTGCCTGTCGTCAGTTGATGACCTCGCAGTGGTGGAAGGTGTCTGCCGGATCCTTGGTGTTGTTGACCAAGTTGACGTGGTCCTGGCCGTCGCCGCAGTTGATCAGGTCCGGGAAGCCGTCGACTGCCACCTGGATGTAGTCGTTGCCCTTCCCGCCGAACACGCGGTCCTCTCCCGAGCCCGGGTAGAGGGAGTCCGGTCCTCTCCCGCCTCTCAGCAGGTCGCCGGCGACGCCGCCCCGCAGGCTGTCGGAGTCACGCCCGCCGTACACGCGGTCGAAGCCGCGCCCACCGCGCAGGGAGTCGTTGCCGTCCTGGCCACGCAGGACGTCGTTGCCCTTGTTGCCACGCAGCGTGTCGCCGCCGTCGTTGCCGAGCAGCACGTCAAAGCCACGGTTGCCCCAACCGTGATCGCCGCCGTTGTTGCCGTAGATGGTGTCGTTGCCGTCTCGACCGCGCATGGTGTCGCCGGCGCCGAATCCCTTGATCAGATCGCCCTGGGTGGTGCCGACGAGGTTGTCGGGACCGGACGTCCCGGGGATGAACGCGGCCGACGCCGGAGCAGCCTGGCCGAGGAGGCCGAGGGCCGCGGCAGCAACCACAATCCCTAACTTACGAATCATGGTGGTTCCCTCCCGTAGGTGACAAAACCCGGGTCCGCCATCGCTCACAATCTCACGAGTGGCACGAAAAGGAAAGAGACTTCGTTCTCTATTATTTACCGTAGAAACCGTACCGAATAAGCCACCAAACGGACTATGCCGCTTTCTTGGCTAGCAGCTAGACAGCCATTTGGCGACCGGCGAGAAATGGGCGCCGGAATTCCCGCGGTCGTGGCCGCCAAACATGCGAGAGCCCCACCCGATCGCTCAGGCGGGGCTCCGCGATTTGTCGCGGTGGCTGCCCTCAGACGAAGTTCTCACAGTGGGGGAAAGCGTCGAGCGGGTCGATGCTGCCGCCGGTATGAACCGTGTCGTCGCCGTCGCCGCAGTCGATCAGGTCGGGCTTGTGGTCAACGGTGACGTACATGTCGTCGTTGCCGCTGCCGCCGTACGCGCTGTCGGCACCCGGGCCCGAGTACACATCGTCACCTTGGTCATTGCCTCGGACGGTGTCGGCGGAGTCGCCGCCCCGCACGTCGTCATAGCCGTCGGCACCGATGACCTTGTCAGCGCCCTGCTGACCGAGGACGTAGTCAGAGCCGACGTTGCCGTTCATCTCGTCGTTGCCGCTGTTGCCATACATCTCGTCGTCGTGGCGCTGACCGTACATCTCGTCGCCGCCGTTGCCGCCGTACATGTCGTCTTCGCCGTTTGCGCCGGCTTCGAAGTCGCCAGCTGCGAATCCCCGAATGGTGTCGTTGTTGGGTGTGCCGAGCAGGAGATCGGGGCCATTGGTGCCGTCGATGTCATCTGCCTGTGCCGGACCGGCAAAGCCGATTAGGCCTACGGCCGCAGCAGCAACTGCGACCCCAGGCTTGCGAATCATCAGGGGTTTACCTCCGTAGGTGATTGACCCAGGGCCGCCGTCGATGACCTTTGCACAGGCTCGCGTGAGGCCAGATAGGGCTTAGTACCCATGCGTCGGGACCAGCGGCCGTCACTGATCTGGCGGCACCGATCAGGCGAAGAGCGCCTGGCCCCAGTGGTCGC
>JALDXR010000286.1:0-5282 GCA_032154865.1 Nocardioidaceae bacterium | reverse complement strand
AGCGGAGCGGCAGCCTGTGCTCGGTCAGATCCAGGAGTCGAGCCACATGCGGGACTGCCAGGCGTCGCTGGTCAGCAGGCCGTTGGTCCAGATCGGCCAGAAGTACGCGAACGACACGATCACCGCGACCAGCACGGACACCATGAGCACACCACCCGCGAGGCGGCGAGTTCTCGGGCCGTCGGCCGGTCCGAGGACCATGCCGAGCACCATCGCCAGCGCCGCACACGTGAAGGGGATGATCGCCGTCGCGTAGAACGAGAAGATCGGGCGGTCGTCGTAGCGGAACCAGGGCAGCCAGGTCGCGGCGACCGCGACGATCGGGACGGCGAATCGCCAGTCGCGGCGGACGATCCACTGCCAGAGGCTCACGACCAGAGCGGCTGCCGCCGGCCACCACACCGCCGGATTGCCGAGCGCCAGGATCTGGCGCAGGCAGGTCGATCCCTCCGGTGCGCCGCAGCCCTGCTCGCCGGGCTTGATGTCGGAGGTCACGGCGACGCCGACCGGCCGGTTCAAGACGAGCCAGCCCTGGGGATGCGATTGGTACGGATGGGTCTTGCTCGTCAGGTAGTCGCCGGTGTGGAAGTCGTACACCATCACGTGGTAGTGCCACAGCGACCGCAGGGCCTGGATGGTCTGACCGAACCAGCCGGACGCCGGATCGTCGAGGTAGCTGCCCCAGGGCGCCTCGTCGCCGTAGCCGAATCCGAAGCGCTGCTCGTACGCCTCGTGATGCCACAGCCATCCGGTCCAGGTGAGGACGTAGACGACCAGGGCGACTCCGACGATCGTGACGAACGCCGGAAGCCCGTCAGCCACCAGCGACTTCAGGGACGCGGCCCGCACGCCGATCGCTCGGCGGGCGCCGGAGTCCCAGAACCAGACCAGGAGCCCGAACGCCGCGAGGAGGTAGACCGCGCTCCACTTGGTCCCGCAGGCCAGCCCGAAACATACGCCGGCGCCGACCCGCCATGGCCGCCACAACAGCATCCGGACCGGCCCGAAGCCCTCGTTCGCCGCCGTCTCGGTTGCTGGCTGGTCCGGGAGGCTTCGGGCCAGGCGTGAGCGTCCCCAATCGCGGTCGGCCACCAGACAGGCGACGGCGCAGACCAACCAGAACGCGAGGAAGACGTCGAGCAGCGCCAGTCGCGACATGACGAAGTGCAGACCGTCGAAGGTCAGCAGGATTCCCGCGACGCACCCGATCAGAGTGGAGCCGCTGAGGCGCCGAACCATCCGGGCCAGCACGAGCACGGTCAGTGCACCGACGATCGCGGCCGACACCCGCCAGCCGGTCGGGTCGAAGCCCAGGACCCACTCGCCGAGCGCGATCATCCACTTGCCGACCTCGGGGTGCACGACTTGGGTCGGCTGATCGGTCAGCAGCCCTTGGTAGTCGCCGTCGAGGATCCGCTCGTTGAGCTCGTTGACGTCCGTTTTGGGGTTGTCGATGCTGCTGTCCCAGTCGCGGACGTAGCCGTGCTCGAGCAGCGAGTGGGCGTCCTTGGCGTAGTAGGTCTCGTCGAACAGCACCGCATGTGGCTGCCCCAGATGCCACAGCCGCAGCACGAGCGCCAGCATCGCGATACTGATCGGGCCGAGCCAGCCGATGAGCCGAGGAGAGTACGCGATCCGGGCGACGAGTCGCTGGCGCAAGGGTGGGTACGGCTGGCCGTCGCGCTGACCGATGACGGCGGACGACTCCGCCCGAGCGTCCACCGACGTCGTCACGCGTTGCATCGTAAGCCACCCGAGAATCGACATTGTGGGGTCATGGCCCCGCTATGCCGATTCTCCGGTGTCCCTGTCGTGGGGCAGAATCCGGCGCATGAAATACGTGCTGCTGATCTGTGACGACGAGAAGGTCTCGCCGACCAACGAGGAGCTGGACGCGGATCCGGTGCACCAGGCCTGGGCGGCCGACCTGGAGCGGCGCGGCGCCGAGGTCGTCGGCGCCCGGCTACGACCGATCGTGGACGCGACCACGGTGCGGGTACGCGACGGCGAGACGCTGGTCTCGGACGGGCCGTACGCGGAGACGAAGGACTTCGTCGGCGGGTTCGTGATCGTCGAGTGCCCGAACCTGGACGACGCGATCGCGATCGCCGCCGGACATCCGTACGCGCAGTGGGGCGGCATCGAGATCCGCCCGGTCTGGGAATGACCACACCCGACGATCAGGTCCGGGCGGCGGTCGACGCGGCCTACCGAGACGAGTGGGGCCAGGTCGTCGCGACCCTGATCGCGCTCACAGGGGACTGGGACTTGGCTGAGGACGCCGCGCAGGACGCCTTCGCTGCCGCACTGGCGACCTGGCCGCGCGACGGTGTCCCACGTCGGCCGGGTGCCTGGCTCACCACGGCGGCACGTCATCGGGTGACCGACCGGATGCGCCGGGACGCGGTCGGAGCCGCCAAGCTTCGCGAGATGGCCGTGCTGGCCCGCGACCCGGACGAGCCGCCGATCGAGGAGATCCCGGACGAGCGGCTGCGGCTGATCTTCACCTGCTGCCATCCGGCGCTGCCGTTTCCGCACCGGGTCGCACTCACCCTCCGGACGCTGGCGGGCCTCACCACGGCCGAGATCGCCCGGGCCTTCCTGACCGCGGAGCCGACGATGGCCAAGCGGCTGGTCCGCGCGAAGCGCAAGATCCAGGAGGCCGGCATTCCCTATCGGGTGCCGCCGGCCGAGCTCCTGCCGGAGCGGCTCGGTTCCGTGCTCGCGGTGCTCTACCTCATTTTCAACCAGGGTTACGACGAGGCGCGTGGCGAGGCGGAGGTACGCCGGGCGTTGGCCGCCGAGGCGATCCGGCTGACCCGAGTCCTCGTACGTCTCATGCCGGACGAGCCGGAGCCCCGCGGCCTGCTCGCGCTGATGCTGCTGCACGAGGCCCGCCGCGCGACCCGTACGGAGGCGGGCGTGCTGGTCACCTTGGAGCATCAGGACCGATCCCGGTGGGACCGGACGTTGATCGCCGAGGGCGTGGCAACGCTCGACGCGGCGCTGGCGATGCGGCGGGGCGGGCCCTACCAACTGCAGGCCGCGATCGCCGCCTGCCATGCGACCGCCGCCGACGTGGAGACGACGGACTGGCTGCAGATCGTGAGTCTCTACACCGACCTGGCCCGGATCGCGCCGTCGCCGGTGGTGGACCTCAACCGCGCCGTGGCGGTCGCGATGGTCGACGGCATCCCGGCCGGTCTTGCCCTGGTCGACGAGCTCGCCGAGGCCGGCGGACTCGAGGGCTACTACCTCCTGCCCGCGACTCGGGCCGATCTGCTCCGCCGGGACGGCCGGGACGCCGAGGCCAGGACGGCGTACGAGGAAGCGCTGGACCTGGCGCCTACCGAGGCCGAGCGTCGCTACCTATCGAACCGCCTTTACGAGCTCTGAGGCGGCGGTTAAACACCACGTCCGAGAACCGACGAACTTCTCGTCGATCGATGTCCATCTCCGGCACGCTCCTTCGTCGGTGGGGCGAAAGTCAGTGACAGAAAGGAGATTCTCGTGAGTGTCGAGACGAACGGTCCGGTGCCGAAGGTGGTCGATCGGAGTGCCTTCCAGGCCGAGCTGGACGAGCTTCGAGTTCGGGAGAAGGCGCACACGCACGAGGGCGACGCGATCGCGGCGGCCCGTCGCCGGCTTCCGATGGTGGAGGTCGACGCGACGGTCACACTGATCGGCGAGAACGGACCGGTCAGCCTGCTCGACGTGTTCGATGGGCGCGAGCAGCTCGTCGCGTACTACCACATGTGGCACACCGGCCACACCGCTCCGGAACAGTGCGAGGGCTGCACGTTCTTCAACGGCCAGGTGCGTGAGCTATCGATCCTGCACTCCCGCGACGTCACCTACGCCACGCTCTGCCAGGGGCCGTATGACGCGAGTGTCCGCTATCGCGACTTCATGGGGTGGGACGTGCCGTGGTACTCGGCGCGGGACGTGGCGGATGCGCTGCTCGGCGATCGTCAACGGTCCCCGGCGCCGCTGGTCTGCTACCTCCGGCACGGGGACAAGGTGTTCGAGACGTATTGGACGAGCGGCCGCGGCCTGGAGGCGATGGACAACAGCTACGGCCTGCTGGACCTGACCGTCTACGGCCGGCGGGAGGCATGGGAGCAGCTGCCCACGGGCTGGCCGCCAGCGCGCTGGGATGCCGACGCCCACCCGTTCCGCACCGGCGAGCGTCCGATCGCGCAGTGGAGCCGGATCGAAGCGGGGCGCTCCGACGACCTCGGCGCCTGACGGAGGCGGTTTTGCGCACTTGTTGTTGGTCGGCGCCGCCTCATACCCACAACAAGCGCGCAAGACCGAGCCGGGCCGATCGCCGGATGTGCTGGCAGCATGGCGTCGTGCCAGGAACCCTGCTCATCGCGGCCACGCCGATCGGTCGCGCGGACGACGCCTCGCCGCGGCTCGCGTCGGTGCTGGCGACGGCGACCGTGATCGCGGCCGAGGACACCCGGCGGCTTCGCCGGCTCGCCGGTGAGCTCGGCGTGACGATCGCCGGTCGGGTCGTCTCCTACTTCGAGGGCAACGAGGAGCGGCGCACGGCCGAGTTGGTCGACGCGTTGCGGGCCGGCGACGACGTGCTGCTGGTCACCGATGCGGGGATGCCGAGCGTCTCCGACCCCGGATACCGTCTCGTCGCCGCCGCGGTCGAGGCGGACCTGCCGGTCAGTGTGCTGCCCGGCCCGTCCGCGGTGCTCGCGGCGCTGGCCGTCTCGGGTCTGCCGGTCGACCGCTTCTGCTTCGAGGGGTTCCTGCCGCGTCGACCGGGCGAGCGCCGCCGGCGCCTTGCCGAGTTGGCTTCCGAGACCCGGACGATGGTGTTCTTCGAGGCCCCGCGACGCACCGCGGCCGCCCTGGCGGCGATGGCGGAGGTCTTCGGAGCCGACCGGCCGGCCGCGGTGTGTCGCGAGCTCACCAAGACGCATGAACAGGTACGCCGGGGGGCCCTCGAGGAGCTCGCGTCGTGGGCCGAGGAGGGTGTGCTCGGCGAGGTGACGCTGGTCGTCGCGGGCGCCGATCCGAGTGCGCAACCGGCTCCGTCGGAGTCCGACCTGGTCGCCCGGGTGGCTGCCCTCGAGGCCGGCGGCATGTCCCGCCGCGACGCGATCGCGGAGGTCGCGCGGACGACCGGAGTCCGCCGGCGCGACGTCTACAGCGCGGTCCATCGGGGTTGACGTACCGCTGGAGCGGGCCTGAGCGCCCCTGAGGGGCAAGAGTTGGCGTGACATTCAGTTCGTCCGACCGAGCGGCTGTCCGCGTTCATGCAT
>JALDXR010000285.1:0-5295 GCA_032154865.1 Nocardioidaceae bacterium | reverse complement strand
TTCCGCGACCGGGATGCCGGTGGCGGACGCGAAGTGGTCGAGCGCCTGACTCGCATCGGAGTAGATGACGCCGCCGCCGGCCACGATCAACGGCCGCTGCGCCGACCGGATCACCTCCGTCGCCGCAGCGAGCGCGGCGGGCTCCGGCACCGGCCGGGCGATCCGCCAGGTCCGCGGCTCGAACAGCTCCTCCGGCCAATCGCGGGCCTCGGCCTGGACGTCCTGCGGCAGCGCCAGCGTCACGGCGCCGGTCTCGGCCGGGTCGGTGAGCACCCGCATCGCCGCCAGCAGCGCCGACGGCAGCTGCTCGGACCGGTTGATCCGGTCCCAGTAGCGCGACACCGGCCGGAAGGCGTCGTTGACCGAGACGTCGAGGCTGCCGGGATACTCCAGCTCCTGCAGAACGGGATTGGCGACCCGGGTGGCGAAGATGTCGCCGGGCAGCAGAAGCACCGGGATCCGGTTGACCGTCGCCGTGGCGGCGCCGGTGACCATGTTGGTCGCGCCGGGTCCGATCGACGAGGTGCACGCGTACGTCTGCAGCCGATCCTTCATGCGCGCGTAGCCGATCGCCGTGTGCACCATCGCCTGCTCGTTGCGCGCCTGGTGGTAGGACAACCCGCCATCGCGCTGCGACGCCTCGAGCAGGGCCTCGCCGATCCCGGCGACGTTGCCGTGGCCGAAGATCCCGAAGCAGCCCGCGAAGAACCGATGCCGATCGCCGTCGCGCTCGACGTACTGCTGCTCGAGGAACCGGACCAGCGCCTGGGCCACAGTCAGTCTCACGAGCGCCTTCCCTCCCGGTCGTCCCGATGACCCAGTGGCAGCCGCGGGTCGATCTCCTCGTCGGCCCAGGTCTCTCGGATCCAGCCGTGCGCCGGATCGTCGCAGATCTGCCAGACCCGCTCGTCGCCGGGTCCGGCCATCACGTTGAGGTAGTACATGTCGTAGCCAGGCACCGCCATCGACGGTCCGTGCCAGCCGTGGGGGATCAGGACGACGTCGCCGGTACGGACCTCGGCGAGGACCTCGATCTCGTAGCCGGGGTGACCGTACACGCGCTGATAGCCGATCCCGGCCTCCCCCGGCCCGTCGGCGATCTCGAAGTAGTAGACCTCCTCCAGCACGCTCTCGCCGGGCCGGTCCTCGTCGTGCTTGTGCGGCGGATAGGACGACCAGTTGCCGGCCGGAGTGATCACCTCGCAGGCGATCAGCTTGTCGGCGTCGAAGGCCTCCGGCATGGCGAAGCCGTGCACCTGGCGACTGGCCCGGCCGGCGCCGCGCAGCTCGACCGGCACCTTCTGCACCGGGCCGTAGCGGAACGGCAGCCGTCGCTCGCACACCGAGCTCGGCAGGGCGAACCGGCCGCCTCCGGCGCTGCGGATCGTGACCACTGACTCGGGCGGGGCGTACGCGAAGTCGGTCGGACCGGCGAACACCGACTCTCGGCCCTCCAGGACCACCACCTCGCTCCGGACACTGACCTCGCAGCCGCCGGACAGCGGAAGCACCAGCGTCTCCGCCTCCCCGGTGTCGACCGCGACCGACTCGCCGGGCCGGAGCTCGACGATCGACAGGCCCGAGTAGCCCCAGCCGGCGCGTTCCGGCGTCACGTGCAGCGCGTACGGCGACTCCGCCGTGCTTCCGTGCGGCAGATAGAACTCGCTGGTCATCGGGGCCATCACATCAGTCCTACGGTGGCGTCGACCGCGGCGGCGACGTCGTCGTCGGGTGGATAGAGCAACGCACGCCCCGCCACCATGCCACGCACCGACGGCACCGCGAGCGCCTTGCGCCACTGGGCGAGCTGATGCTCCTGATCGGCGGCGACCTCGCCGCCCAGCAGCAACACCGGCAGGGTCGTCGCCGCCAGCACCGCCTCGATGTCGTCGACCACCGGCAGCTTCAGCCACGTGTACGCCGACGTCGATCCCAGGCCGGCCGCCACCGCCGACGAACGGATCACGGCTTCCGGCGTGAGCACGTTGCGCACCCGCCCGTCGACCCGGTGCACGATGAACGGCTCGACCATCGCCATCAGTCGATGGGTAGCGAGCTCGTCGACCGCCCGGGCGCACGACTCCAGCGTCGTCGCGGTGGCCGGATCCTCCGGGTCGATCCGGGCCAGCATCTTGCCGCCCTGCCAGCCCATCGCCCGCACCACGTCGGCGCGATAGCCGGTGAACCGGTCGTCCAGCTCGAAGGTCGTGCCGGCCAGGCCGCCGCGGTTCATCGACCCGATGACGACCTTGGACTCCAACGCGCCGAGCAGGAGAAGGTCCTCGAGCACGTCGGCCGTGCCGAGGACACCGTCGACGCCGGGTCGGACGAGCGCGGTCACGAGGCGCCGCAGCATGTCGATCCGGTCGGCCATCGCCATCGGCCGGTCGCCCGCCCGCATCGCCCCGCGAGCCGGATGATCCGCCGCGACCAGCAGCAGCCGTCCGGTCTGGCCGGTCAGCTGCGCCGGCCGGGTCCGTGCCGCCGCGGCCTCCGCGATCCGATGCGGCGACCGGACCCGCACGTCGAGCAGGCCGGCCAGCGCATCGTCGGTCATGGCTGTTCCTCGAGCAGTGCTTCGACCTCGTCGACGGTCGGCATCGCGTCCGCGCAGGCGAGTCGCGACGCCACGATGGCGCCGGCGGCGTTCGCGAATCGGAGGGTGCGCGCGATGTCCCATCCGGCCAGCAGACCGTGACAGAGCGCGCCACCGCAGGCATCGCCGGCGCCGAGTCCGTTGCCGACCTCGATCACGACCGGCGGCACGACGACCGCAGTGGCTCCGTCGTCTCCGAGCACACCGGCCGGTCCCTGCTTCACCACGGCGAGCTCGACGCCGGTGGCGCGAATCGCCTTCGCCGCCACCCGCGGGTCCCGCTCACCGACGGCGATCTCGCACTCGTCGAGATTGCCCACGGCGACCGTGGCGTGCGGCAGCGCGGCGGCGATCGCCCGGTGCGCCGACGAGGCATCGGCCCAGAACATCGGGCGGTAGTCGAGGTCCAGGACGGTGATCCCCCGTCGGCCCCTGGCCTCCAGCGCCGTCATCGTCGCGGTCCGGCTCGGCTCGGTCGACAGTCCGGTGCCGGTGACCCAGAAGACGTCGGCGCTCCGGATCACGTCGAGGTCGAGCTCGTCACCGTGGATCTCGAGGTCCGGCGCCTTCGGCTCCCGGTAGAAGTACAGCGGGAAGTGGTCCGGAGGAAAGATCTCGCAGAACGTCACCGGTGTGGGCAGTCCGTCGACGGCGGTGACGAAGCGGTCGTCGACGCCGAACCCCTGCAGCGCGGTGTGGATGTAGCGGCCGAACGGGTCGTCGCCGGTGCGCGTGATGACCGCCGACCCGCGACCGTAGCGTGCGGCCGCGACCGCGACATTGGTCGGGCTGCCCCCGAGGTACTTGCCGAAGGTCTGGACATCCTCGAGCCCCACCCCGATCTCGAGCGGATAGACGTCGACGCCGATCCGTCCCATCGTCAGCACCTCGTACGGCCCGTCCGTCATACGACGACCCCTTCAAGGTAGTCGAGGCTGGCCCGTACGTTGGCCATCGGCCCGGCATCGACCGGCTCGGCGTCGAGCATGACGTCCTGTTCGAGGACGTACCAACCCTCGTAGCCCGAGGCATCCAGCACCGAGACCATGGCGGCGATGTCGACCGTGCCTTGCCCGAGCGGCCGGAAGAGTCCGTCGCGGACGGCATCGCCGAACGGCATCCGGCCGGCCGCCACCTCCGCCGCCAGCGGGCCGTCGACGTCCTTGAGGTGGATGTGGACGACGCGGTCGACATGAGCCCGGGTCAACGCCACCGGGTCGGTGCCGCCGGCGAGCAGATGCCCGGTGTCGACGCACAGCCCGATCCGGGAGCCGGACAGCACCCGCTCGACCTCGTCGCCGCGCTCGATCAGGGTGCCTACGTGCGGATGGAGACTCGCGAGGACGCCACGGGAGCGGGTGAAGTCGTCGATCCGGTCGAGGTTGTGGAGCAGCGTCTTCCAGCCGAGCTCGTCGAGAACCGGTCGCTGGTCGTAGCCCGCGTCGCCGCTGTCGGCTGCCAGGACGACCGCGTCGGCGCCGGTGGCCCGGCAGTCGTCCACGTAGCCTGACACGCGGTCCAGGGGATCGTGGTCGGGATCGTGCAGCAGTACGGGGAGGAAGCCACCGACTGCCCGCAGACCGTACCGGCGCAGCTGCTCGGCCTTGGCCGCGGGCTCCGTCGCGAGGAAGCCCTCCGGGCCGAACTCGGTCGCCGACAGGCCGAGAGCGCGGATCTCGTCGAGAACGCGATCCACCGGCAGCTGGTGACCCCAGCCCGGCACCTCGGAGACGCCCCACGAGATCGGAGCGGCGGCGATCCGGCTGCGCTTCATGTCACGAGTCTGGTCGGGCGAAATCGCAGTGTCAACAATTTGTCCTGACATACTGACGTCGCGACATAGACGGACTAGGGTGGTCCCAGCGCAGAGGAGGCCGGATGGCCCAACGACCTTCGATCGTGATCAACCGCTCCAGCCCGGTCCCGCTCTACTTCCAGGTCGCCGAGCAGCTCGAGCGCGCTATCGTCGACGGTGAGCTGGCGCCCGGCGACCGGATCTCCAACGAGGTCAGCCTGGCCAACGAGCTGGGTCTGTCGCGTCCCACCATGCGCCAGGCGATCCAGCTCCTGGTCGACAAGGGCCTGCTGGTCCGCAAGCGCGGGGTCGGAACCCAGGTCGTCCACGGCCAGATCCGGCGCCCGGTCGAGCTCACCAGCCTCCACGACGACCTGCGACGCGCCGGCGAGGGCCCGCGCACCGACGTACTCGGCTGCCGGCGCGTCGAGGCCGACGATCCGGTCGCCCAGGAGCTCCGGCTGCCGACCGGGTCGCCCGTGTGGAGCCTGGAGCGACTGCGGTTCGCCGGCGACGAGCCGCTCGCGCTCATGCACAACTTCCTGCCGATCGACGTGCTCGATCTGGACGCCGTCGACCTCACCGCCTTCGGGCTCTACGATTGCCTGCGCCAGGCCGGCGTGCAGCTCCGCGTGGCCAACCAGCAGATCGGGGCCCGGCGCGCCGAGGCCCGCGAGGCGAGGCTGCTCGGCGAGCGACGCGGCAGTCCGCTGCTGACGATGACCCGCACCGCGTTCGACTCGACCGGGCGAGCCGTGGAGTACGGGACCCACGTCTATCGGCCGGAGCGCTACTCCTTCGAGGTCACCCTCGTCGACCGCTGAGCTCGCGCGTCCTACCCTGGCCGCCCGAGCATCACGCACCACGGCGACTTGTCACTCCTCATGGGCTACAACCCATGATG
>JALDXR010000013.1:0-18860 GCA_032154865.1 Nocardioidaceae bacterium | reverse complement strand
CCGAGTGACGGATCGTCGTAGGAGAGGATGACGGCCATGGAGCTGCAGGAGACTCAGGACTACGACGCCGATCCGGGCCGCGTCTTCGCCATGTTCTGCGACCAGGCCTGGCGCGAGGAGACCTGCCGGGCGATGCACGCGATCGACTACTCGGTCAGCATCGAGAGGTCCGGCGACACCGTCGTCGTACGGACGACACGGGTACTGCCCGCCCAGGTGCCGGAACCGGCGAAATCCCTGGTCGGAGACCCCCTGGAGATCGTCCAGACCGAGTCTTGGACCGCCGAGCCGGACGGCGACGGCACGCGCCGGGCCGAGGTCGACCTGCGGATCTCGAAGCAGCCGGCCAGCATGACCGGGACGATCACCCTGCAACCGAGCGGCTCAAGCACTCGGCGCACCGTGACCGGCGACATCCGGGTCAAGATCCCCCTGCTCGGCCGCCGCATCGAGCCCGAGATCGCCAAAGCCATCCGCGCCGCTCTCGAGAAGGAACAAGAGTGCGCCCGCCCATACCTCGGCGGCTGAGGTGTCGCCACATGCGTCGCACGGACACCACGTTCACGTGGTAACCGTGTGATGTATGGGTCATGTCGGCCTGGGAGCGCGCGCTCCATCGGGATCGACGCCCACTCTGCACGGCCCGTACGCACTCTGCGCGGTGTCGACGCCGTGCAGAGTGCGCAGATACCACGAGAACGTGGTATCGCAACCCACCCCACCCGGGCCGGGCCGATGCGCCTCAGCCCATGTGGGGGTAGGCGTAGTCGGTCGGCGGCACGAACGTCTCCTTGATCGACCGCGTCGACGTCCACCGCAGGAGGTTCTGCATCGCACCGGCCTTGTCGTTGGTGCCCGAGGCACGCGCCCCGCCAAACGGCTGCTGCCCGACCACAGCGCCGGTCGGCTTGTCGTTGACGTAGAAGTTGCCGGCGGCGTAACGCAGCCGCTGCTGGGCGTCCGCGATCGCGGCTCGGTCCGTGGCGACGATCGCGCCGGTCAGCGCGTACGGTGCGATCGACTCCATCTGGTCGACCACCCGGTCGTACGCGTTGTCGGGGAACACGTGCACGGCGAGGATCGGCCCGAAGTACTCGGTCGTGAACACCTCGTCGGTGGGGTCGGAGCCCTCGAGGATCGTCGGCTGGACGAACCAGCCGTCGGAGTCGTCGTAGGAGCCGCCGACCGCGACCTTGAGCGACGACGTCCGCTTGGCGCGGTCCAGTGCCTTGGCGTTCTTGGCGAAGGACCGGTCGTCGATCACGGCGCCCATGAAGTTGGACAGGTCCGTCACCGGACCGATCGGCAGCGACCGGACCTGGTCGAGTAGATCGCGCCTGATCTTGCGCCAGACGCTGCGCGGCACGTACGCCCGGGACGCCGCCGAGCACTTCTGCCCCTGGTACTCGAACGCGCCGCGGATCATGGCGGTCCGCAGTACGTCCGGATCGGCACTGGGGTGCGCCACGATGAAGTCCTTGCCGCCGGTCTCGCCGACGACCCGTGGGTAGTTGCGGTAGGACGCGATGTTGGCGCCCACCTCGCCCCACAGGTAGTGGAAGGTCCGGGTGGAGCCGGTGAAGTGGATCCCGGCGAGATCCGGGTCGGCCAGCGCCACCTTCGACAGCGCGACCCCGTCGCCGGTCACCAGGTTGATCACGCCCGGCGGCAGGCCGGCCGCTTCGAGCAGCCGCATCGTGAAGTACGCCGCGAACGTCTGCGTCGGAGACGGCTTCCAGATCACCGTGTTGCCCATCAGCGCCGGTGCCGTCGGGAGATTGCCGGCGATCGCGGAGAAGTTGAACGGCGTGATCGCGTAGACGAAGCCCTCGAGCGGCCGGTGGTCGGTGCGGTTCCAGACGCCCTTGGAGTTGGTCACCGGCTGCTCGGCGAGCAGCTTCGCGCCGAAGTGGACGTTGAACCGCCAGAAGTCGATCAGCTCGCAGGCGGCGTCGATCTCAGCCTGGACGACGCTCTTGGACTGACCGAGCATCGTCGCCGCGTTGAGGGTCTGGCGCCAGGGGCCGGACAGCAGGTCGGCGGCCTTCAGGAACACCGCGGCCCGGTCGTCGTAGCTCAGGTCGCGCCAGCCCGGAGCGGCCGCCTTGGCCGAATCGATCGCGGCCCGCGCGTCGGTGGCGGAGGCGTTCTTCAGCACGCCGAGCACCTTGCGATGCGCGTGCGGCTGCACGACGCGGGTACGGCGACCGCCGCCCATCGACTCGCGTCCGCCGATCGTCATGGTGAGGTCGAGCCGCTCGTCCTGGAGCTCGTCCAGCCGGACCTTCAACGCGGCCCGTTCGGGGCTGCCCTCGCGGTACTCGAAGACCGGCTCGTTGGTCGGATGCGGCACGGCGGTGTTGGCGTCCATGTCTCCCTCACAGTCACGTCTTCGGGACTTCAAGCTGGCGCACTTGCCATCTTCGCATCTTGTACGTGTGGCGCGATGCGCGGACTAGACGCGATCGACGGCACTCCTCATGGCGCATTGTCACTCCTCATGGGAAGCAACCCATGAGGAGTGGGGCGCAAGGCGGCCAGGTGTTCGACGCCATGTCGCCGGCGCCCGGCCGGATCGCGGTGACGTCGGCCGCCATGACCAGGCGCCGTCGGTCGTCCGATCGGTCCGGTGCGAGCATGTCTCGGGAGGCGTCGACGGCCAGCCGGTACGCGGCGTACTCGAGCTCCTCGTCGTCGAGGTCCATCCCGACCGAGGCCTGCAGCTCCGGGGTCACCGCGTACGCCGTCAGCGGCGCCGGGCCGACCTCACCTCGCTCGATCGCCGACTCGAGCGCGGCCCGGTTGAGTGGGATGTAGACCCGGGTCACGGCTCTCGCCGCTCCGGCCGGCTGCGGCCGCGGGGAGCCCGGGTCCAGCTGTCCGACGTCGTCTCGACCAGCTCCTCGAGCGCCTCCTGAAGACACTGACCGAGCACCTCGGCATCGGGCACCGCATCGCGGTCGGCGTCCAGGCCGAAGTAGACGCCGCCGTCGTAGGACGTCACGCCGAGCGCCGCCGCGTGACCGGGCGACAGCGGCAACGCCGGGTAGGTCTCGATCATCCGGGCGCCGGCGACATAGAGCGGCTCCTGCGGCCCGGGCACGTTGGTGATGCCGAACTCGTAGGTGTGCGGCGCCTCCGCCTCGGCCACCCGGGCCGCGAGCGCGTGAAACGTCGTCGGGGCGAATCCGGGAAGCGCGGCCAGCTGGCTCGCGGCCACGGCTCGACCGGTCTCCTTGTGGGCCCGGAGGGCGTAGGACACCTGGTGGAGTCGCATCACCGGACTGGACTCCCCGACCGGCAGCGACAGCAGATGGCCGACCACCTGGCTGCCCAGTGATGTCGGCTCGGCCTCGGCGTCGAGGACACTCATCGGCACCAGGGCGCGGACCCGGGTCGTCGGCCGGATCTGCTCGCCACGAGTCAGCAGCCAGCCCCGCAGGCCGCCGGTGACCGTCGCCAGGATGACGTCGTTGACCGTGCCGCCGTGGGCGTCGCGGACCTGCCGGTAGTCGGCCAGCCGGGTGGCCAGGGTGACGAACCGCCGCTGCTGTGACAGCGACGCCGACAGCGGTCCGCTCTGATCGCCGGGATAGCGCCCGAGTCGGGGCAATCGGCTGCGCAGGGATCGCATGGCGGCCGACGCCTGGGACACCAGCTCGGTCGGCCGGCGTACGTTGTCGAGCACCGAGCCGGCCAATAGCTCTGCCGTACCCGGCGCCGGTCGGGGCCGCCAGTCCGCACTCGGCACGTCCCGAATCCGGTCGGTCTCCTCGAGCAGCACCTGGGCGAGGTCGACCGTCTCGGTCCCGTCGACGAGCGCCTCGTGGGACTTGATCAGCAGGGCGACCCGGTCGTGCTCGAGACCCTCGACGAGGTAGGCCTCCCACAGCGGCCGCTCGCGATCCAGCCGCCGGGCGATCAGCCGGGCGACCAGGTCGCGCAACTGCGCGGACGATCCGGGACGAGGCAGCGCCGACCGGCGTACGTGATAGGTGAGGTCGAAGTCCTCGTCGTCGGTCCAGACCGCCCGCCCGAGGTTGGCGGGGACGGTGACGACCCGCTGCCGGTAACGCGGCACGAAGTCGAGCCGCTCGCTGATCGACGTGATGAGCTTCTCGTGGTCGAAGCCGTCCGGACCGGGGTCGAGGATGGCG
This sequence comes from Nocardioidaceae bacterium, assembly GCA_032154865.1. Lineage (GTDB taxonomy): Bacteria > Actinomycetota > Actinomycetes > Propionibacteriales > Nocardioidaceae > DATFRX01. Next base: position 14,703 of record JALDXR010000013.1, on the reverse strand, counting down.
AGCGTCGCGACCTGGCGCGGTGCATAGACCGTCTCCTCGGCGAGGAACCCCATATCCTCAACCCGCAGGCGAGTCGGCATCCGCCCCTCCTCTCGACTCCGCGGTGATCGACATATCGTGTCACGACCGACGCGACGGGACGCGATCACCGCCCGCGTCGCCGGCCACGTCGGCGACGCGCCACGGGCAGCTGTCCGACGTCGGCGGCCAGGTCACGCAGACTCCGTCGCAGCGGCGACTCCGGCGCGCACTCCACCAGACTTCGGCCGCCCAGCCAGGCCTTGTCGATCGCCGGCCGGTCCTCGGGAAGGTAGGCCGCCGGCGTCAGTCCGACGAAGCGGTGTACGGTCTCGCCGATCTCGTCGTGGGACCAGCCGAGCCCGGACCGTACCCGATTGACGAGGATCGAAAGCTCGGCGCCGGGAACCGCGTCTCGGAGGTCGAGCACCCCGCGTGCCAGTCTGCTGAGTCCCAGCGGATCGGCCGCTCCGACGGTCAGGATCTGGTCGGCCTGCTCCAGTACGAGAAGGGTCGCGCCGTTGCGACGTGGAGCGGCCGTGTCGAACGACAGCTCCTCGTCCTGCTCGAGGCAGAAGCCGCAATCGACGATCACCGTGGGCGCCATCTGTCGTGCCACGTGGAGCACCTGCGACAGCGCCGCCGGGCGAAGCTGCGGCCATCGGTCTGCCCGCGGCAGGCCGGTGAGCACCCGGAGGTGCGGGTTGATCTCCCGGATGTGTCCGTGCAGGGCCAGCAGATCGAGCGACCCGGTATTGGCCAGTCGGGCGGCCGCGAGCAGACCCGAGACCTCGTCGAGGACGGCCAGCATCTGCGCGATGGCACCGCCGTAGACGTCGGCGTCGACGAGAAGCGTCGGCACCCGGCGCTCGGCGAGCTCGGCCGCCAGGCCCAAAGCGACCGTGCTCCGTCCGGGCGAGCCGGCCGGCCCCCAGACCGCGATCAGCCGACCCCGGGGGGTCGCGGACCCTTCGACGCCGAACTCGCCGCCGTTGACTCCAAGACCGTCAGCCCGGAACCCGACGGACGGACCGGACCGGCCCGAGCCATCGACGTCATGGGCCACGGCGTCGGCCGCAGCGAGCGCCGCGGGGAGCTCGTCGAGATCGGTCCACGCCAGGACGCAGGAGACACCGAGCCGCTGCAGCCTGGCACCGCCCTCCTCGTCGGCCGCAGCAGATTCGGACCCCGCGCCGACAAGCCCGACCGGCACGGCGCCGGCCTCGCGGACCCGGGCGATCGCGTCCGCGTCGAGACCCGGCAATCCGGGTCCGAACAGCACCACGTCGGCCTGGCCGCTCGCCGCCGTCGCGACCGCGTCCGGCACGTCCATGCATCGGCGGACCAGCGTCAACGTCGAGCCGGGACGCTGCAGTGACTGCACGACGTCGGTCTCCCACGGCTCCCCGGCCGCCGCCAACAAGACCTGCATCGCCGGCCTAGTCGTCCTCGCGGATCAGGAACACGGATCCGGTCGAGATCTGGGCGAGCGACCGGTCGAGCGAGGCAACCGCGTCGGGGTCCAGTCCGAGCAGGACATCCGTCGAAGCGTCGCCGCTCAGATCCGAGGAGGCGGAGTCGGTCTGCAAGACAGGGACACTCTCGAACACGGCGTCGGCGATCCGCCGCTGGTTGGTCTCGTCCGAAGGCGCCACCCACACGCTGACCCGATCGCCGGGTTGGAGATCGGGCGGATAGAAACCGTCGGCCACCGACAACGGCAGCGCGCTGATCGCCTCCGCCTCGGGCTCAACCAGCGCCGATCGGGCCAGCAGCTCGCCGGCGACGAGATCGTGGTCGACCACGAGCTCGTCCGGGACCGGCTCGTCGCCGTCGTAGTAGCGCTCGGCGCCATCGGCCTCGTCGAAGTGCACCCGCGAGATGATGACGTCGTCGGCCGTCAGCTCCGAGCCGGCTGGCACGTCGTTGCGAAGCGACCAGACCGGCACCGTGTCGTCGGCGGCGGCAATCACCCGAGCGCCGACTACGACCGATCCCGCGATCAGCACGACCCCCACGGCAAGCCGGGGATCGCGCCACCGGGACGAGCGGAGTCTTCGTACGGCCGGCGCCGGGCCCACCTCGGGAGCCGTGCGCTGACGGGTCGACGGTGCGCCGTCGCCCCCCACTCTCACCATGTGATCTCATCCAGTTCGTCAGGGGGTGACGGCATCGCCCGCCGGCCCCATTGCGGATCTTCGCCAGCTATTGTGCCGTTTCTCCATCATTCGTCCACTCCTTGTCCCCAGGATTCGCTGCGTTGGGGGCGAAAGCCTGACTTTGACTGTGGACAGCCCGCGATGGTCGTACTCGTGCTGGCACACTTAAGTCATGCCGCTGGGATCGGGTGAGCCGCGCTTCCTGTCGCTGAGCGACGTCTCGGAAGTGCTCAACATCTCGGCCGCACAGGCCTATGCGCTGGTGCGGCGTGGCGACCTGGCCGCGATCAAGATCGGCGGCCGTGGCCAGTGGCGGGTCGAGGCCAGCGAGCTCGAGGCCTACATCCAGCGGCAGTACTCCGAGACGCGGAGCTTCATCGAGCAGCATCCGTGGCGTGACGGTGACGACGCCTTCGAGGGCGAGGGCGCCGAGCGCTAGTGCCGGTGGCCGGCCGTCCCGACCGGCTCACGAGGGCAGCGTACGGCCGCGATCGCGGCATGGGGCACCAGCTCCGAGACAGCTCCGCTCCGGGTCGGCTCCGCGAGGCGCTCCGACGCCGTCAGCTCGACGAAGTCCTGCCCCGCCCGAGTCGCGAGGCCGGTCACCGTGCTGCCGTCACGACGCAGGACATGAACCTCGGTGCGATCGCGGGCGAGCACCCGCCAGGCCGCCGACCAGCCCAACGAACGCGCCACCGTCCCGTGCGACTCCGGAGACCGGGCCGCCGGCGGCAGGCCGGTGACGCCGAGCACGGCGTCGGTCGCCACGACCCACTCGTGCGACGGCGTGCGCAGCACGAACCACTCGTCTGTCACGCGAGTGGGCGACCCCCGCACGACACCGGCCGACACGACCCGTACGCCGAGCTCGACATCCGGGCCAGGCCGGTCGTCCGCCACGGCACGCAGCCGGTCGACCAGGCGTAGACGGGCCAGTTCGGCCCGGGTGCGCTCGGCGATCTCGGTATCCCGCTCGCGCTGCCACTCACCCGCGGCGGCCGCCTCGAGGTCGGCGAACAGGGCATCCCAGCGCATACCTCCACGCTATCGCCCGGTTGTCGCATCTGCCGGAAAACAAGCCAATGCTAGACAATGACTTCGAACATAGGATAAGACTGTTTCAGCTAAGCAAACGCACACAAACGAAGGATTAGAGAGGCGAGGCCGATGTCGGCGAGACCTCAGCAACCCGGGCCGGGCCGACGTGGAGCCCGGCTCCTCCTGCTCGCGACAGCGGCCATCGCCTTGACGGCGGCGCTGCTCGACTGGGCGACCGCGGCCTGGGCCGACCTGCGGGCTCTGCCGTCGACGCCGTCGGCGACCCCGGCAGACGCGGGCGCCGACGTCGCCGCGGTTCTCGGCCTCGTGGCCTGGGGCTGGCTGCTGTTGGGCGCGGCCCTCACGATCGCCGACGGGGTGCTCCGCGGGCCCGGTCGAAGGCTCGCTCCTCGCGTCGCGCCGGCCGCCTGGCGTCGATTCGTCCTCACCGCCGTCGGCATCGGCGCACTCAGTGCCCCCGCGGCAGTGGCGCAAGCGAGCCCGGGCGAGCCGCCGCATGCGGTCGCCGTCGGCACCCAGACCGATCCCGGCCGACCGCCCGGCAACTCGGTCGCCGACGCGATCCGGGGCCTGCCACTACCGGATCGCCCCTACGGCCGGCTCGCGGCCATCCACCCCGAGGGCGGGACGCGCCACGACGAGCCGAGCCGACCCGCCGGGCGCGTCGTCGTCAGGTCCGGCGACAGCCTGTGGGCGATCGCCGAGCGCCAGCTGGACTCGCCGGCGACCAACCAGGCCATCGCGACCGAATGGCAGCGGTGGTACGCGGCCAACCGCGTCCTGATCGGGCCCGATCCCGACCTCATCACCCCGGGCATGGTCCTGCATGCCCCCGAGACGAAGGCGGCGTCATGACCGACACCCGGCTCAAAGTTCAGGTCCTGCCCGATCTCCCCGAAGCTTTCGCGCCGGCGACGCCTGGGGGGCAACGCCGGCGCGAGAACCCACCTCCCATCGACGGCGCCACGGCGCTCGATCCCGCGATGTCGCCCGGCCCAGGGACGCGCCCGCCCGCAGATCTCCGCGTCCTGCCCGGCGGCGCTGCCGACCAGCCGAGCGGTGACGCCGATCGGCGCCGGATGCTCGCGCGCGCCCACCGCTTCGTCCAGGCGGTCGTCGAGATCGTGTCCGGCGACCGGCCGTGCGCTCAGTTGGTGCGCTGGACCGACCGGCGGGTCTACGACAGCCTCACGACGCGGGTGGCGGCGCTGTCCGACACGGTCGGGTCGGTTCGTCCGACCGAGCGTCCGCGCGCCAGGGTGGTGTCGGTTAAGGTCTGCCGGCCGCGCGACGGCGTCGCCGAGGTTGCTGCTCACGTCCGGCAGGGCAAGCGCTCCCATGCCCTCGCCGCGCGGCTGGAACACACCGAGGAGCGATGGATCTGCACAGCGCTCGAGCTGGGCTGAGACGACGCCTTCCGCGGCCTAGGACTGGGCGCGAGCAGCTCGACTGGCGGGGTCGCCGTGACAGCGCTTGAACTTGCGTCCCGATCCGCATGGGCACGGCTCGTTGCGACCCACGTGGGCGTACGGATCGTCGGCTTCGTCCGCGGACACCTCGACACCCTCGGCTCCGGCCGCGCCGTCCACCGTCGGTGCTGAGTAGCTGAGCTGCTGCGGCTGGCTGGGCGGCGCCATGCCGCGGGCGCTGATCTGGGGCGGCTCGTCCTGACCCGGCTCAGCCGGTCCAGACTCGACGAGCTCCGCCTCCGGCTCGGCGGCCTCGATCTGGACGTCGACGTTGAACAGGAAGCCGATCGACTCCTCTTTGATGGCGTCCATCATCGAGGTGAACATGTCGTAGCCCTCGCGCTGGTACTCGACCAGCGGATCGCGCTGGGAGTACGCCCGCAGCCCGATGCCCTCGCGCAGGTAGTCCATCTCGTAGAGGTTCTCGCGCCACTTGCGGTCGAGGACGCTCAAGACGACCCGGCGCTCGAGCTCCCGCATCACCTCTTCGCCGAGCTCTTCCTCGCGCCGCGCGTACCCCGCCTGGGCATCCTCGAGGATCAGGTCGATGAGGATGTCGGTCGACAGTCCCTCGCGGCCACCATGGTCGGCCTCTACCTGCGGAAGCGAAAGGGAGATCGGGTAGAGCGTCTTCAGCGCCGTCCAGAGCTGGTCGAGGTCCCACTCCTCGGGGAAGCCCTCGGTCGCTCCGGTCACGTACGCCTCGACGACGTCGGAGATCATCACCTGGACGCGGTCCTGCAGATTCTCGCCCTCGAGCACCAGGCGGCGCTCGGCGTAGATGACCTCGCGCTGGCGGTTCATCACGTCGTCGTACTTCAGGATGTTCTTGCGGGTCTCGAAGTTCTGCGACTCGACCTGCCCCTGGGCCGACGCGATCGAACTGGTGACCCGCTTGTTCTCGATCGGGACGTCGTCGGGGATCTTCATCGTGGTGAGGATCCAGTCGACCCAGTCCGACTTGAACAGCCGCATCAGGTCGTCCTCGAGGGACAGGTAGAACCGCGACGCTCCGGGGTCACCCTGCCGGCCGGACCGACCACGCAGCTGGTTGTCGATCCGCCGGGACTCGTGGCGCTCGGTGCCGATGACGGCGAGGCCACCGAGCTTGGTGACGTCCTCGTGCTCGGCCTTGACCTGCTCCTCGATCTTGTGCAGCGTGTCGGGCCAGGCGGCTTCGTACTCCTCGGCGTGCTCGACCGGGTCGAGGCCGCGCTTGCGCAGCTCCTGGTCGGCGAGGAACTCGGTGCTGCCACCGAGCATGATGTCGGTGCCTCGGCCGGCCATGTTGGTCGCGACCGTCACTGCTCCCTTGTGACCGGCCATCGCCACGATCGCAGCCTCTCGCTCGTGCTGCTTCGCGTTGAGCACCTCGTGGGCGATCCCGCGACGACGGAGCAGGTTGGACAGACGCTCGCTCTTCTCCACGCTGGTGGTGCCGACGAGGACCGGCTGACCCTGCTCGTGGCGCTCGGCGATGTCGTCGGCGACCGCGTTGAACTTCGACTCCTCGGTGCGATAGACGAGGTCCGCGTGGTCGTCCCGGATCATCGGCTCGTTGGTGGGGATCGGCACCACGCCGACGTTGTAGATCTTGCCGAACTCGCTGGCCTCGGTCATCGCCGTGCCGGTCATGCCGGACAGCTTCTCGTAGAGCCGGAAGTAGTTCTGCAGCGTGATCGTGGCGAGCGTCTGGTACTCCTCGCGGACCCGCACCTTCTCCTTGGCCTCGATGGCCTGGTGCAGGCCCTCGTTGTAGCGCCGACCTTCGAGCACCCGGCCGGTGTGCTCGTCGACGATCAGCACCTCACCGTTGAGTACGACGTATTCCTTGTCCTTGCGGAACAGCTCCTTGGCCTTGATGGCGTTGTTGAGGAAGCTGATCAGCGGCGTGTTGACCGAGTCGTAGAGATTGTCGATGCCGAGGTGGTCCTCGACCTTGTAGATGCCGGTCTCCAGGACCGAGACGGTGCGCTTCTTCTCGTCGACCTCGTAGTCGACGTCACGGCTCATCTGCTTCACGAGGCCGGCGAACTCGCCGTACCACTTGACCTCGTCCTGGGTGGGTCCGGAGATGATCAGCGGAGTCCGGGCCTCGTCGATGAGGATCGAGTCGACCTCGTCGACGATGGCGAAGTTGTGGCCGCGCTGGACGCACTGGTCGAGCGACCCGGCCATGTTGTCGCGCAGGTAGTCGAAGCCGAACTCGTTGTTGGTGCCGTAGGTGATGTCGCAGTTGTACGCCTCGCGCCGCTGCTCGGGCGTCATCTGGGGAACGATGCAGCCGACCGACAGGCCGAGGAAGTGGTGGATCCGGCCCATCCACTCGGCGTGGTACTTCGCCAGGTAGTCGTTGACCGTGACGACGTGGACGCCGTCGCCGGACAGGGCGTTGAGGTAGGACGGCAGTGTGGCCACGAGCGTCTTGCCCTCACCGGTCTTCATCTCGGCGATGTAGCCCAGGTGAAGCGCGGCGCCGCCCATGATCTGCACGTCGAAGTGCCGCTGACCCAGCACCCGCTTGGCGGTCTCCCGCACCGTGGCGAAGGCCTCCGGCAGCAGGTCGTCGAGGGTCTCGCCGTCGGCGAAGCGCCGCTTGAACTCCTCGGTCTGCGCCTGCAGCTCCTCGTCGCTCAAGCCGACGAACTCGTCCTCGACGGCGTTGACCTGCTTGGAGATCGCCTTCAGCTGGCGCAGGATCTTGCCCTCGCCCATGCGAAGGATCTTGTCGAGCATTGCCACGTCGATTCGACTCCTGTGCGGCCTCCTTGGGTCGGAGGCCCGATCGTTGAAGATGGCCGGGCGAGCCCGGCTTATACACATCTTGAGCGTACGGGTCCGCTGGCAATCTTAGGCATGAACGGCGGGCGAGCGGTCACCCGGACGCAGCTGGGGCGTCCCCGACCGTTCTGAGCCACTCTCGCACCGATTGCCCGTCGGCGTCGAGTGTGGGCGGCGCGGCATGTGAACGGCGGGTCGTCTCGGTGCCGTCCGGGTCGAAGAACCGCAGCGGCGGACCCGGCAGTCGGATCCGGCCGAGCGAGGCATGCTCGAGGTCGAGCAGCAGGCCCTGGGACGCCGTTTGCTCCCAGTCGTAGACGTCGTCGACGGTCCGCACCCGGCCGGCCGGCACGCCGGCGGCGTCGAGGTGGGCCAGCAGCGGGGCGGCGTCCCACGACGCGAACACCCCCTCGATGCGCTCGATCAGCTGGTCCCGGGACGCCACCCGCTCGGCGTTGGTCGCGAGGCCGGGCTCGGCGGGGTCGAGTCCGAAGGCGGTGCACAACCGGCCCCACAGCGCCTCGCTGCCGGCCGCGATCTGCACCGCACCGTCGCGGCAGTGGAACAGGCCGTACGGCGCGATCGACGGATGGTGGTTGCCCTGGGCGCCTCCGACCTCACCGGCGACGGTCCATCGGGTGCCCTGGAACGCGTGCACTCCGACGACCGCGGCGAGCAAGGAGGTTCGCACCACCTGGCCCCGGCCGGTACGGGACCGCTCGTGCAGGGCGGCGAGGACGCCGTAGGCGCCGTACATTCCGGCCAGCAGATCGGCGATCGGCACTCCGACCTTCTGCGCGTCGCCCGGCCCGGAGCCGGTGAGCGACATCAGGCCGCCCTCGCCCTGGGCGATCTGGTCGTAGCCGGCCCGGGTGCTGGCCGGACCGTCGTGCCCGAAGCCGGTGATCGAGAGGATGACGAGTCCCGGGTTGTGCTCGAGCAGGGTGTCCGTCCCGAGATCCAGGCGCTCCAGGACGCCCGGCCGAAAGTTCTCCACCACCACATCGGCGACCCTCACCAGCCGCAACAGGGTGTCCCGGTCGGCGGCGGTCTTCAGGTCGAGCACCACCGACTCCTTGTTGCGATTGCACGAGAGGAAGTACGTCGACTCCGCGCCCTCGTCGGTCGCGTTGCCCGCGGCGTCCCCGTCGTCGGTCGGCACCCGAAACGGCGGACCCCACCCGCGACTGTCGTCGCCGCGGCCGGGGGTCTCGATCTTGATCACCCGGGCGCCGAGGTCACCGAGCATCATCGCGGCGTGCGGACCCGCGAGGGCACGCGTGAGGTCGACCACGACGATGTCGGACAGCGGACCGGACCTGTGCTCCAAGCTCATGGGCCCCAGCATCGCAGCCCGGCGGCGTCCTATCCGAGGACATCGGACGGCCGGCAGCCGTGGTGCTGCTGCCAGCTCGTCGCCGCGGCCCGTGGGCTGCTTTCGCCGCCGCGCTCCCAGGACCGCAGGAACCGGTACGGCGAGACGACCCCGCGCCGGACCCACCAGTCGGCTTGCCCACCGCACTCGGGACTGAGACCGAAGTGCAGATGGCACGAGGTGTACGCCGCGTTGCCGCTGCGGCCGACCCGACCGACGGACTCGCCGACGTGGACGGTCGCACCCGGCTGGATCCGGCCGGCCAGCGAGCGCAGGTGGCTCCCGTAGTAGCGGACGCCGTCCTGGCCCGCGATCGAGAAGAACTTGCCGCCCCGATAGCGGGGGCGATCGCTCGACGGATCCCAGCGGTCGACCCGCGACACCTCGAAGACCGTGCCGGCGATCGGAGCGACGACTCGAGTGCCGCAGCCGGCGAAGATGTCGGTCGCCGGGTAGTCGTGGTGCGCCGATGCGTAGGAGGTCGCTCCCCGCACGGGGAACACCCGGCCCGGTTCGGTCCCGAACGGGGTCGGCTCGGCCCCGACGTCCGGGACTGACTCGCCGGTCTCGTCGCCGGGCGGCGGCATCGCCTGGGCCGGAAGCGTGGATCCCGGTGCGACGGACACGGCGACCGCGACTCCGAGCACAGCGGCAACCCTCCGCAACGGCATCCAGACCTCCTCGGCTCGGTCCGTACGACGTTACCTCCGGTAGGGTCACACGCCGTTGACGGAGCCGATCAGGGCGGGGGCGAGATCACCCGCCGGCTCGACCTCGATGGAGCCGAGCTCGAGCCAGCCGGCCAGGTCGACGAGCTCGGCGGCCAGCTCCGCGGCAGTCTCGGCCGGCGCGTCCGGCTCGGCGTGGGCGGACTTGACGACCAGCCGCCCGCGCTGTCGATCCGCCTTGAGGTCCACCCGCGCGACGAGCCGGTCGCCGAGCAGGAAGGGCAGAACGTAGTAGCCGTGGACGCGCTTGGCGGCGGGCACGTAGATCTCGATGCGGTAGCGGAACCCGAACAGCGCCTCGGTCCGGCTCCGCTCGAACACCAGTGGATCGAACGGGCTGACCAGCGACCGGGCCCGCACCTTGCGCGGCACGCGCGCGTCCTTGTGCAGATAGGCCGGCCGGCGCCAGCCCTCGACCTCGACCGGGAGCAGCTCGCCGGCGTCGACGAGCTCGGCGATCGCGGCCTTGGTCGGGACCGGCTTTAGCCGGAAGTAGTCGCGAAGATCCGGCTCGGTCGCCACTCCGTGAGCCCGGGCGGCGACGCTGACAAGTGCCCGGTGGGCATCCACCGGGTCGGGGGTCGGCGTCGCCAGGACGTCGGCCGGCAACACCCGCTCAGGCAGGTCGTAGACCCGCTCGAACTGGCCATTGCGCCGAGCCGATGTCACCTGACCGGTGTAGAACAGCCACTCGAGAGCCTGCTTGACGACCGACCAGTTCCACCCCCAGCCGCCGCCTCGCGGGACGGGGACGTCGACCTCGATCTCCCGAGCCGTCAATGGCCCGCGGTCGCGCACCTCGTCGAGAACCCAGTCGACGATCTCCGGATGCTCCCGAGCGATCCGCGTCATGCTGCCCCACGCACCGTCAGCGGTGGACATCCGAAAGCGGAGGGCGGGCTGCAGATCGACCCGGACCAGCGACGCCTCGTGCGCCCAGTACTCGAACATCCGCCGCGGAGCCCGACCGTATGCCCGGTCGAGCAGCGCCGGTGGGTAGGGGCCGATCCGCGAGAACAGCGGGACGTAGTGGGCCCGCGCGACGATGTTGATCGAGTCGATCTGGAACAGGCCGAGTCGATCGACCACCCTCGCGAGCGCCCGCGGGGTGGGCGCGACCGGGCGCCGATCCGTGAACCCCTGGGCGGCGAGAGCGACTCGCCGAGCCTGCAGGCGGGTGAGCCGCTCGCGATGCGCAGATGACGTCACGGCGCGACAGTACGGCCCGCCGCCGACAGCGCTTCTCGCGAGAGCCCTAGACGGCCAGCCGGATCACCCCGTAGTCGTAGCCGCGGCGCCGGTAGACGACGCTCGGCTGCTCGGTGCCCCGGTCGATGAAGAGGAAGAAGTCGTGGCCGACCAGCTCCATCTCGTACAACGCCTGGTCGAGGGTCATCGGCGTGGTCTGGTGGGTCTTCTCGCGCACCACCGGCGGCCCGTCGCCGACGACCTCCAACGGACCGACGTGGTGAACCCCGGTCGAGCCGGTCTCGTCCTCGGCTGCGGCTACCGCCGTCGTGGCACCGGTCCCGTTGGCACTGGCTGCGGCCGCGGCCGCCCCCAGCGACATCGGCCTCCGCTGTCCCCGATGGATTCGGCGCCGATCGGCGGCCTTGCGCAATCGCGCTTCCAGCTTGTCCCAGGCGCCGTCCAGCGCCGACATCTTGTCGTCGGCGGCGGCCTCGGCCCGGATGACGGGTCCGCGCGAATGAACGGTGAGCTCGACTTTCCACGCGCGACTCGCGAGCCGCGGATTGCGCTCGGCCGTCACCTCGACGTCGACCCGGATGACCCGATGGTCGTACTTCTGCAAACGCGAGAGCTTGTGGGACACGTGATCCCGAAAACGATCCGAGACCTCACAGTGCCGGCTCTTCACCACGATGTCCACATGACCTCCTCCGTCAGCGGAGTCGTCAGACGCCCGAAGACGTCCTGGCATGACGACGGCACCCGGTATTGAGGTCTCAGATCCTTGCGCCTCGCCTCCTCGGCGATGCCTGTCGTGATCTGCAGTCCCCGACGGGTGCCATAGTCAGACGCTAGTCCGTGACGGGCCGAAACGGTAGCCGCTGGAACCGGGCAAATCGACCCGCGAGACAGAACCGGCTCATCGTCGCGCCGGCCGGCTACCCGACATGCGGGGTCCGCCGGCGAGTCGCGGCGACCGTGACGACGGCCACCGGGCGACCGCCGACGGCTCGCAAGGCCCGAACCGCCTCGGCGGCCGACGCGCCGGTGGTGATGACGTCGTCGACCACGACCAGCGGACTCCGCAGGGCGCGGCCGCGCGCCAGTGCCGGGGCGACCCGAAGTGCGCCGTCCAGATTGGCCGCCCGCTGCCTCGCGGCCAGGCCGGCCTGGTCACGGACGTCGCGAGCCGACCGCAACGCGGCGACCACCGTGACCGCGTGCCCACGACGCCGGAGTCGACGAGCGGCGATCCGAGCCGTGCCGAGAACGGCGTCGTGGCCCCGCTCGCGGACGGCGGCCGGAGCCGACGGCATCGGCACGAGGACGCAGGAGGACAGGCCGAGGCGCCGGAGCGCGATCTCGAGCGGGACGGACAGCAACCTCCCCAAGGGGCGGACCAGCCCGAATCTCCCGTGCTCCTTCGCGGAGACGATCAACTCGCGGATCCGGCCCTCATAGCGACTGGCCGTCATCGGGAGCACGGGAGCCGGGTCCAGCAAGCCCGGTGGCGTCGGGTCCGGCCACGACTCGACCGGAACGGCGACACAGGCGGCCTCGCAGTCCGAGCAGAGCCGCCGACCGGGCCGGTCGCAGCCGGCGCATCGGCCGCCGAGCAGCAGGTCGCTGGCGGCGTCCCGCCAGGTGGAGGCCTCCACATCGCCCAGCCTGCAACGCTTCGGCCTCGGCTGGCCGGTGGCCGCCGAATCTGTGGACGACGGCCACCGCGCCGCTGTCGGCTCGCTAGCCGACGCAGCGGTATGCGCCGCTAGCCGGCCTGGGCTCGCTAGCCGGGGAAGGTGGGCGCCGACAACGGCCGAGGGCTCACCTGAATCCACTCGCCGTCGTTGTCGAACCACAGTCGACCACTCGCGTTCCGGACGTAGACGCCACCCTCCGAGAGCGACGGCACCAGCGTCTCCGGCACACCGAGCTCGGTCGGCAGCACCCACTCGTTGATGAGCTCGGAGCCGTCGATCCGGACCGTGTAGGGCTCGACCGCCGCGCCGCTCGCGCTGCCGAGCACGCCGAGTGTGGTCCCGTCGACCCAGGCCACGCTGCGGACGTCACTCAGGAGGTCGCCCGTGGTCACGAGATCGTGTACCCCGACCACGCCGACCGCCGAGGTTCCGTCGTCGGCGAACCGGATCTGTCCCAGCACCAGACGTGGCGGGCCGGGGCCACCGGCTCGGATCCGCTGTGCGATCGCCGCGAACCGGGTGCCGTCCGGCGACAGCGCCAGGGACCGCACCCGCTCGCGACTCAGCGGGCCGGACGGAAGCGGCCGCACGGCACCGCCGGAGCGAACGACCAGCAGCTGCGATCCCCCCGGCTCGCGGTCGACCACGAGCCATTCCCCGGAAGGCGTCGCGACCGGCTGGGACAGATCGGTCCCCACGTAGTCGAGCGTCGTGGGACTCTGTCCCCTGGAGTCGTACAGCTTCCCGGTCAGCAGCGTCCTGCCGCCCGAGCCGACCGCGAGCAGCCGGTCCAGTTGGAGATCCACATCGAAGGACCGGATGCCCTGGGCGCGCCCCCACATGCTTTCCGGCTGGGGATCGACGCGGACACCCTCGCCGGCATCTGGTGAGTCGTAGACCTCGACGAGCCGGCCCGCGTCCAACGCGAAGAGCTGGTTTCGCGCCGGCTCCACAGCCAGGTTGTAAGGCAATTCACTCACGTCTTGCACCGCCGGCTCGCCGGGACCCTCCCAGGGCGCCCCGTCGGCGAAGATCCGGACGCCCTCCACCCCCGGTATCTGTGAGACGGTCGTGACCAACTGGGCGGACACGAGTTTGCGCCGCTCGGAATCCAGACCGAGCAGCGGGCCACTCAAGCGGATCTCCGCGATGCCTTCGGGCGTGATGGACACGGACAGAACGGAGGTGTCCGGTGGCACGAACGTCAGCGACTGTTGTCCCTGCTGAGCCGGCGGACCGTCCAGTACGCCCTGCACCAGGGTGGTGGCCAGTTGATCGCCGGTCGGGAGATAGATCGGGTACGGGACGAGGGCATTGCCCGACGGTGCGAAGAAGTACAGCGAGTACGGCTTGTAGTAGTTGCTGAAGGTGAAGTCGGCGACGTAGTACGCATTGATCGGGTTCGTGATGCGCCACTCGCCGCCCTCCTGCCGCAGCAGGTAGTGATGCACCTCGGACGCCTCGGACGTGGTCACCGCGCTGTAGGCGCCGCGCCCGTTCAGCGTCGCCAGGCGCTGGACATCGAGGTCCACCCTCTGACGGTTCGGAGTCGGCGTCGTTTCGAAGTCCACGTAGACCACAACCCGCCGGAACGGGTTCCAGGCAGCCGCGGCCTCCTTGGTCAAGAACTGTTTCGCGAACTCGGTGGTCGGCGGGCTGGCCTGCATCGCATCGATGAAGCCCGCGACTGTCTCGGTGGGAGACGCACCCGGCGCAGGCCCCGCCGGTTCGATCTGCACCAGATCCTCTTCGCTCTCGATCTCGCCTTGCACACGGGTGGTCGGCCCGGAGTCTGGGATATCCGCACAGGCCGCGAGGACACCCGCCGCGAGGGCGACCGCCAGCCCGGCTCGCATGGCGCGCTTGCGGCTCATGGCTCGCCCGCCCCGAGGTCGAGCCGCTCGTAGGCCTGCCCGACCTCCAGCTCCGGCTCGTCGCGCGGCACCAGGGGAAGCGGGGAGCGACGCAGCTCGCCGCCGGCCCGGCGCGGCAGGGTGAGCCGGAACTGGGCTCCCCGTCCCGGCTCCCCCCACGCCTGCAGCCAGCCGCCGTGCAGTTGGGCGTCCTCGAGGGCGATGGCCAGACCCAGACCGGTGCCGCCCGCGCCGCGAGCCCGGGCCGGATCGGCCCGCCAGAAGCGGTTGAAGACCAGGGTCGCCTCGCCGGGATGGAGACCGATCCCCCAGTCGCGGCCCGTCAGCGCCACCGCGTGGTCGTCGCCGG
>JALDXR010000284.1:0-5334 GCA_032154865.1 Nocardioidaceae bacterium | reverse complement strand
CACCCGAGGACGCGCCTGGAGGCTGAGTGAGCCAGGTGTTCGAAGCGCTCGGCGAACCGATCCGCCGCGCCATCCTCGAGCTGCTGACCGCGGGCGAGCTGCCCGCCGGTGGGATCGTCGCTGCGCTGCAGGCCACGACGCCGATCTCGCAGCCCGCGGTCTCCCAGCACCTCAAGGTGTTGCGCGAGGCCCGTCTGGTCGAGGTTCGTGCGGAGGGCACCCGCCGGATCTACGGCCTCGACCAGGCGGGACTCGACGCGGCCCAGGTCTGGCTGGCTCGACTCACCGACCCGTTCGCCCAGCCGCTCGACGCACTGGCGACCGAGGTGGCCCGCGGCCGTCGTTCGAGCCGGGTCGCCGCGAAGCGGCCCGCGTCCCGGTCGGACACGTCAGACAGCCGACTCGCCTGACCCGCGAGTCCGAGCCGCTCTAGATCTGCGACGTCACAGGAGTGGCCGCCACCGGAGCGCCCGGCCGTTCCCGAAGCCGCATGGTCAGTTTGATCAGCTCTTCGAGGACAACGAGGCTGGCGGCGAGGCCGAGACAGATCGCCCACTGGTGACCGCTGAGCTCGCCGGTCCCGAAGATCCGTTCCAGGATGTCGATCGTCGTGATCGCGATGATCGCCGCCACGGAAATGGCATACCGCCGAAGTTGCATCGCCCCCGGCACGGCATCGCGATCGAAGATGGTGTGGTGCTGGTCCCGCGACATCAGACCGGCCGCCACGTGGAAAAGCGACAGCGTGGTGAGCAGCATCGTCGCGCCGATGATCGCGCCGTCCTGGGAGTCGCCGATCTGGTAGGCGACGAGGGCTCCGACGGTCATCACAGCACCCTGAGCGCACAGCCGGATCCAATCCACCCGCGACAGGACGGGCGCCTCGACCGGCCGAGGCGGTTGCGCCATCAGCGCCCGCGTCGGCCGGTCGAACCCGAGAGCGATGGCGATCGGGATGTCCACGATCATGTTGAGCCACAGGATCTGCAGCGGGTTCAGGGGGACGCCGCCGGCGATGTCGAAGATGCCCGCACCGATGAAGACCGCGATGTAGGCCACGAGGGTCGACATCTGGAAGCGTAGGTACTTCACCAGGTTGTCGTAGAGGGTCCGTCCGTACGACACCGCGTTGACGATCGTCGCGAAGTTGTCGTCTGTCAGGATCATCACCGCGGCCTCCTTGGAGACCTCGGTCCCGGTGATGCCCATGGCGACACCGATGTCGGCGGCCTTCAGCGCCGGCGCGTCGTTGACGCCGTCCCCCGTCATCGCGACCACGTTGCCGGTCCGCTTCAGCAGCCGGACGAGTCGCAGCTTGTCCTCCGGTGCGACTCGAGCGATGACACCGATGTCAGGGATCTGGTCCAGCAGCTCGTCATCGCTCATGGCGGCGAACTCGGTGCCGGAGATCGCCCGGCCCTCGATGCCGAGCTCCCCCGCGATCGCGGCCGCGGTCGTGGCATGGTCGCCGGTGATCATCCGGACCCGGATGCCGGCGTCCCTGCACTCGGCGATCGCGTCCCTCGCCTCCGGCCGCGGTGGATCGACGATGCCGACCATGGCGAGCAGCGTGAGGTCGCGTACGAGGTCGATCAGGTCGTCGCCGGGCCGGAACGTGGCGGCGTCGAAGTCCCGCTGGGCGACCACCATCACCCGCTCACCGGAGTTCGCCATCCGATCGTTCGCGTCGCTGGCCAGGTGGCGGTTGTCGTCGGTCACGGGCACCAGTGCTCCGGCTGGATCCCGGTATTGCCCGGCCAAAGAGATCAGCACGTCCGGCGCACCCTTCACGTAGCACCGGACGACCCGCTCCCCGTGGGAGTCGGTCATCTCGTGGAAGGTGGCCATGAACTTGTAGTCCGAGTCGAACGGAACCTCCGCGATGCGCGGGTAGCTCTGTCGCGTCTCCTCGATGTCGAGGCCGCCCTTGGCCGCGAGCACGATCAGGGCGCCCTCCGTCGGATCGCCGACGAGGTCCTCGCCATCGAGCACCGCGTCCGCGCACAGGATCATCGGCAGCAGGTAGGGATCGAGGTCGATGTGCAGTCCGCCGACGTGTCTGATCTCGCCGTCGGTTCGGTAGCCCTCCCCGGTGACGGTGAATCGATGCTGTCCGGGGATCGCCAGCTCCCTCGCGGTCATCTTGTTCAGCGTGAGCGTGCCGGTCTTGTCGGAGCAGATGACCGACGTCGAGCCGAGCGTCTCGACAGCGGGCAGCCGCTTGACGATGGCGTGCCGCCGGGCGATCTCCCGAGTGCCCATGGAGAGCAATGCCGTCACCACTGCGGGTAGTCCGGTCGGGATAGCCGCGACGGCGAGCGCGACGCCGGTGATGAACAACGTATCGAACGACTCGCCCCGGATCAGCCCGATGACGACGACCAGCACCAGAGCGACGGCGGCGATGAACGCGATCACCTTGGACAGGCCGTCGAGCTGCTTTTGGAGCGGCGTCTTGTCGGCCTCGGTCTCGGCCAGCAGCTCGGCGATGTGCCCAATCTCGGTGCCCATCCCGGTCGCGGTGACGATCATCTCGCCGCGGCCCCGGGTGACAGACGTGTTCATGTAGGCCAGGCAGGTCCGGTCGCCGAGCGGCACGTCGTCTCCTGGCACCGGCGCGGTCGACTTGCCGACCGGCAGGCTCTCGCCGGTCAGTGCGGCCTCCTCGATCTCCAGCGTCGCCGCAACGCAGATCCGGCCGTCCGCCGGCACCCGGTTGCCGGCCTCGACGAGCACGATGTCGCCGGGTACGAGCTCCTCGGCGTCGACCTCGAACGCCTGGCCGTCCCGGCGTACTCGCGCGACGGTCTTCATCATCTTGGCCAGTGCCTGGACGCTCTCCTCGGCCTTCGCCTCCTGACGCAGACCGACCACCGCGTTGAAGACCGTGAGTCCCGCCAGCACGACCGAAGTGCCGATGTCGACGGTGACCAGCAGATTGACCACCGCCGCCACCAGCAGCACGATCTGCATGAAGTCCTCGTACTGGCGGAAGAACGCCTGCAGGCCGGACTCCCGCTTCCCGCCGGCCAGCCGGTTGGGTCCGTGGGTCTCGAGTCGACGGCGCGCCTCGTCGCGGCTGAGACCTGACCCCGGCTCGACGCCGAGCTCCTGAGCGACCAACATGGCGTCGATCCCGGCCGGCGCCAGGTCGGGCCGGACGCCGGTGGGCACGCCACCGGTCGCCGTCACGGGTGCTCGCCCTCACTCATCGTGACCTCCCGATGGCTGACAGGCCACATCATGGGCAGCCGCTGGTCGGCGCGCCTCGCCCGACCGGGGTGAACCGCTCGGCGCCTCAGCCCAGCGCCATCGGCTCGCCCGAGCCCAACGGCTCCGGGTCCGGCAGCCGCCGCATCCGCCACGAGTTCCCCAACCCGATCAGCGCCGCGCCCATCGGGATCAGCAGGGCGACCTGAAGCGCGATGTGCCGGGTGTCGGTGTTGATGTCGAGAATCTCCGCCTGGACGTCCTCGGGTTCGTCGACGAGGAGCTCCGCGAGCCTGGTGTTGCTCATCACCTCGGCATCGTCCTCCAGCGCCTGGGCCACCCGCTCCTTGTCGTCGGCCGGCAGGACATCGCTGTCGTTCGCCATCGAGGTGAAGGTGGCCGACAGCGTCGCCAGCATGATGGCGCCGGCGAAGGCCAGTCCGAACGACAGGCCGAACGATCCGGCCGCGGAGTTGACGCCAGCCGCCTCGCTGACCCGCTCGTCCGAGATCGGGCTCAGCGTGTAGTTGTTCAGTTGCGACACGATCAGGCCGAGTCCCGAGCCGGCAATGATCAGCGGCACCACCAAAGCCCATCCCGACTCGGCCCGCGGCACGATCGGGAGCAGCAGGATGATCCCCGCCGCGAGCAGTGCGAATCCGACCAGGATGACGCTGCTCGGACGTCGCGAACCGGTTCGCTTGCCGGCCAGGATCGCCATCGCGAACATGCTCAGCGACAACGGAGCGATGGACAGCCCCGACTCGAGAGCGTTGTACTCCAGCACCATCTGCAGGTAGATCGGGAGCGCGATCATCAGGCCTCCCAACGCGATCTGCTGGAGGGCCTGGTTCGAGATCCCGTGGGTGAACGTCTTGATCCGGAACAGCTCCGGATCGATCAGCGTCGCCTTGCCCTGTCGATGGCGGCGGACGAGCCAGTACGCCAGGCCGGACAGTGCGACGAGTCCGCCGGCGATCAGCAGACCGACGTACTCCCCACCCTCCTGCCAGACCAGGATGCCGAGCACGAGGCCCCCCATGCCGACGGCCGAGAGCACGGCTCCGACCGGATCGATCTGCCGTGGCCCGGTGTACGGCGCGTCGCGGACCAGCCCGATGCCGGACAGGACGACCGCGATGATGACGGCCTCGAGCAGGAAGCCGATCCGCCACGACAGGTACGTCGTGATGAACCCACCCAGCAACGGACCGACCGCGGCGGCGATCGCGGCCGACGCACCCACCAGTGCGTACGCCTGCGTCTGGGCGGTGCCCTCGAAGTTGCCGTGGATGAGCGACTGCATCGCGGGCAGCAGCAGCGAGGCGCCGAGGCCGCCGATGATCGCCCAGAACACGATGATGGCCGTCAGGCCCTGCGCCAGTGTCATCGCGATCGCGCCGATGGCGTACCCGATCAGGCCGAGCACGTAGGTCCGCTTGCGGCCGTAGAGGTCGCCGATCTTGCTCCCGATCAGGATGAAGGCCGCGGACACGAGGGCTTCGAGCGCGATAGCGGACTGGACGCCGCTGACCGTGGTGTCGAGGTCTCGGACGACCGCCGAGATCGACACGTTCATCAGCGAGGTGTCGACGACCAGGACGAACATCGCCATCGCCAGCAGGATCGCCAGCCGACGGTCGCTGGCGGACTTGCCGCCGACGGGCGTCGACGCCTGCTCTGTCACGCGGCATCCCTCCCACCGACTCGACGCGGACTCAGCCCTGTCGAATCGTCCCGGATGGGACCACCCGGCGTCAGAGACTTTGGTCCCAGGTCGGTGGCGTGACGGCCCGGCTCAGTCGCCGCGGAGCTGGTCGACGAGGGCGCGGGCGACGGCGCCGATGCCGGGGTCGATGGCTGCCAGGTCCACGTGCGAGCGCGGGTCACGCCGCGTGAAGACTGCGACTGCGTAGGCCTTGCCGTCGGGGAAGGCGACGACGCCGGCCTCGTTGCGAACCACTCCCATGAGTCCGCCGCTCTTGACCGCGACGGAGACATCGGATCCGAATCCGGACGCGATGCGGTGCCGGGTCAGCTGTTGACCCATGTGGCGCCGCACGGCCGCCGACGCCGCCTTCGGCCCGGCCTCGTCCCGCCAGATCGCACGCAGCAGCGAGACCG
>JALDXR010000283.1:0-5341 GCA_032154865.1 Nocardioidaceae bacterium | reverse complement strand
CGCCCACGGGCGGCGCACTGCCATGGGCCAAGAAGGCCGCGAGATGGGCGGCGATGCCGGCCTTGTCGTCGGCGGCGCCGCGGCCGTACAACCGGTCACCACGCTCGGTGGGCTCGAACGGCTCGGTCTCCCACTCGGCGACATCACCGGCGGGCTGGACGTCGTGATGGGCGTACAGCAGCACGGTCGGCGCGCCCTCGGGGGCCGGGTAGCGAGCGATCACGGCCGGCGCCCCGCCCTCGGCGACGATCCGGACGTCGGGGAACCCGGCATCGGTCAGCAGTCCGGCCACCGCCTTGGCGCTGCGTCCGACGTCGTCGGCGTGCCCGGGGTCGGCCGAGACCGAAGGGATGCGGACCAGGTCTTCGAGATCGCCTCGGATGCGAGGCATGACAGCGCGTACGGATGCGACGAGATCAGGGCTCATGAGGCGAAGGCTAATCGCTCGTCACGGGCAGCCATGACGAGAGGTCGGATCGTTCGCCGGAGGCACGGACCCGACCGGCCTCGACCGCGTCGGCCCAGCCGAGTTCGCCGGTCGCCAGCGCGATCCAGGTGTCCGGATCGGTCTCGACGACGGCCGGTGGCGTGCCGCGAGTGTGACGTACGCCCGGGATGCACTGCACCGCGGCGTACGGCGGGACTCGTACTTCGACGCTGTTGCCCGGCGCACGCTCGATGAGGACCGCGAGCAGATGTTTCGTCATCGCCTTCTGGTCGCTCGGTGTCGGCGCGTCGCTGAGTCGGCGTCGCACGACGACGTACTCGTCCGGCGAGAGACGGCGGAGCCGAGCTGTCACGACGGCAAATCTAGCGGGGCAACACTTTGCCGGGGATCAACGCAACCTTTCCAGGGTGGTTCGCGTCATGTTTCCAACACGACTTTCCAACGGGGAGGAACCACCATGCGTAGGAAGACGAAAACCACCCTGACCTTGTTGGCCGTAGCGGCTCTCGCGATTCCGACGGGGGCCGCCACGGCGACATCGACCGCCGCCCGCGACGTCATCGTCGGCACCAACGGTTCAGACCACCTGCTGGGCACGGCCGGCAACGACCGCATCCGCGGGCTCGCCGGCAGCGATCACATCAGCGGGCGCGCGGGGAACGATCGCATCCAGGCGGGCCGTGGAAACGACACCCTGCTCGGCTTCCGCGGCGACGACACCCTGCTCGGCCGGGCCGGCGATGACGTGATGAGGGGCGCTGAAGGGTTCGGCCGGTTCGGCGACATGATGTTCGGCTTCCGTGGCGACGACACGGCGTACGGCGGGCCTGGCCGCGACTTCTTCAACGCCGGCGGCGGCGCCGACCGGTTCTTCGGTGGCACCGGCATCGACGACGCCTATCCCGGTGTCGGTCGCGACTTCGTGAACCTGGGACCGGGCAACGACTTCATGGACCTCCTGCAGCGTGACGGCGCGCGGGACCGGATCAAGTGCGGCCCAGGCGACAACGACCGGATCACCTACCTCGATCACCGTGACCGCCGAGATGTCCTGACCGGCTGCGAGGTTGTGAGGGTTCTCATTCCCAACTAACGACGAAGACCTGAGCCGTTGAGTTCCGAGTTGTTGCTGGTGTACGAGCCTCTACACCGACAACAACTCGGAACTTGCGGTCAGCCGTCCATCGCGGCCGGGATCGTCGCCGTCCAGGCGGAGCGGAGCTCAGCGAGCGGCACGGTGAACTGACCGGACACCTCGAGAGCCGCGTCCGGCCCGGGTTCGCCGACGACGCCGATCGTCTCGTACGGCAGACCCTTGTCGTTGCAGAGCTCCTCGAACCGCGCCTGCGCCGCCAGGTCCACCGCGACGACGGCGCGGCCGGCCGACTCGCTGAACAGCTCGACGAACACGTCCCCGGCGAGATTGATCCGGGCACCGTGGCCGTGTCGCAGGCACGACTCCACCAGTGCCTGGCCGAGCCCGCCCTCGGACAGGTCATGCGCCGCTGACACCAGACCGGACCAGGCGGCCGTCGCCATCGTGTCGGCCAGCCGCTGCTCGGCCGCGAGATCGACCGCCGGTGGCACGCCACCGAGATGGCGGTGTCGTACGTACGCCCACTCCGACCCGGACAGCTCCGGCCGGGTCGTACCCAGCAGGTAGATCGTGTCGCCGGCGGACCGGAAGCCCATCGGGATCCGGGTCGCGACGCCGTCGAGGACGCCGAGCACACCGACGATCGGCGTCGGCAGGATCGCCGTCTCACCGGTCTGGTTGTAGAACGAGACGTTACCGCCGGTCACCGGGATGCCGAGCAGTCGACAGCCCTCGGCGAGCCCCGCGGTCGCCTGGGCGAACTGCCACATCACCGCCGGGTCCTCGGGTGAGCCGAAGTTGAGGCAGTCGGTCACCGCGACCGGGCGGGCGCCCGTGACCGCGACGTTGCGGTAGGCCTCGGCGAGGGCCAGCTGGGTCCCGGCGTACGGGTCCAGCGCGACGAACCGGGCATTGCCGTCGGTCGCGACCGCGATGCCGAGGCCGCCGTACGGGGGATACGGGGGGTCGTCGCCGTGGACGAACAACGCCTCGTCGATCCGTATCACGCCCGCGTCCTCGGGTTGCGCCAGGGCCGTGTTGCCGCGGACGTAGTGGTCGTACTGTCCGGTGATCCAGGACTTGTCGGCGAGGTTCGGGGATGCCGCGAGCAGCAGCAGGGTCTCGCGCAGCTCGGCGCCGGTCGCCGGCCGCGGCAGGTCCTCGGCGCGGTTGGCCTCCAGCATGTCCTGGGAGGCCGGGCGCGCGGCCGGCCGGTCGTAGACCGGACCCTCGTGCGCGACCGTGCGTGGCGGCACGTCAACGATCGTCTCGCCGTGCCAGTCGACCACCAGCCGACTCGTCGCGGTGACCTCGCCGATGACATGGGCCTCGACGTCCCACTTGGCACAGATCTCGAGGAATCGGTCGACGTCGGCCGGCCGGGCCACCGCCATCATGCGCTCCTGCGACTCGCTCATGAGGATCTCCTCCGGCGTGAGCGTGGAGTCGCGCAGCGGGACCCGATCCAGGTCGACATGCATGCCGCCGTCGCCGGCGCTGGACAGCTCCGACGTGGCGCACGACAGCCCGGCACCGCCGAGATCCTGGATGCCGGTGACGAGGTCCTCGGCGAACAGCTCCAAGGTGCACTCGATGAGCAGCTTCTCCATGAACGGGTCGCCGACCTGGACACTCGGCCGTTTTGCGGGTCCGTCCTCGTCGAACGTCTCGCTCGCGAGCACGGACACGCCGCCGATGCCGTCGCCGCCGGTGCGCGCGCCGTACAGGATCACCCGGTTGCCCTCGCCGGAGGCCTTGGCGAGATGGAGCTGCTCGTGCCGGAGTACGCCGACGCACAGCGCGTTGACGAGTGGGTTGCCGGCGTACGACTCGTCGAACACCGCCTCGCCGCCGATCGTGGGCAGACCCAGACAGTTGCCATAGCCGCCGATGCCCGCGACGACTCCGGGCAGCACCCGCTTCGTATCAGTCGCCTCGAGCGGCCCGAACCGCAGTGGATCCATGACCGCGACCGGGCGGGCGCCCATCGCGAGGATGTCGCGGACGATGCCACCGACGCCGGTGGCCGCACCCTGGTACGGCTCGACGTAGCTCGGATGGTTGTGCGACTCGATCTTGAACGTGACGGCGTACCCCTGCCCGATGTCGACGACACCGGCGTTCTCCCCGATGCCGGCAAGGAGCTTGCCGACCGGCGTCTCGTCGGGCAGCTCGGCGAAGCGGCGCAGGTGGACTTTGCTCGACTTGTACGAGCAGTGCTCGCTCCACATCACCGAGTACATCGCGAGCTCGCTGCTGGTCGGACGGCGACCGAGGATGTCCCGGATCCGTTCGTACTCGTCGCCCTTCAATCCGAGCTCGGCCCACGGCTGGGGCTTGTCCGGGGTGGCCGCCGCGTGCTGAACGGTGTCGACCTGCGGATCGACGGCGGCGATCGCATCGGTCACGTCCAAAGGCTACCTACGGATGCCGGACGGTCACCGCCGCGCCTCGCGATCGGCCGATGATCGGTCAGTGCCCCCTGGGGGTGAACATCACGATGGCAGTGAAGTCTGGGATCCCTGTGTCGCAAGTGACTGTCGTGCCGGCTTGGGGTCCGGTGATGAAGGCCGGTACGCCAGTGCCGTTGCCGCCTTTCAGCACGGCGATCGCGTTCGAACCCTGGACATGGGCGGCAACCGTGTGCTCGTCGTTGACGAAGATGTCGTACTCCTGGCCGTTGTCACACACCAGGTGAAGCGTGAAAGAGTTCGGGCCGGCGGCGGCCGACGGGGCAATCGTCCCGACGACACCGATTGCGGCGCCGATCGCCGCGGCGCTCGCGGCGCCAGCGATGCGCAGAATTCTCTTGCTCATGGGAGTTCTCCTCCCCATTCCTGTGAACGCACGCGTTGAGCGCGCCTTCCGCCCACCGTGCGTGGGAGCCCCAGGTCAGTCATCGTCCGATCGGGCTAGCGTTCCTACTCTTCTGGCGCCCGCGAAGGTTGCGCCTCGCTTGGCCCATACCTAGACTTCCTAGGTATGGGCCGTGAGCAGCTCAAGGGCAATCTCGACATGCTGCTGCTCGCCGTCGTCGCGGACGCACCCACGCACGGATACTCGATCATCGCCCGGCTGCGCGAGCGCAGCGGGGGTGTCTTCGATCTCAAGGAGGGCTCGGTCTATCCGGCTCTCCACCAGCTCGAGAGCCGCGGACTGCTCCGGAGCACCTGGTCGACGGCCGATGGACGCCGGCGTCGCGTCTACGAGCTCACCCGGCGTGGCCGTGCGGCGCTGCGTGAGCAGGTCCAGGACTGGCGGCTGTACTCGTCGGCGATCGCGACCGTGACGGAGGGTCGAGCGTGACGACGCCGATCGCCGAGTTCCTACGAGCCCTCGATCGCGACTTGCGTGCCGAGCGCCGGCTGCGTCGGGCCCGGATCGTCACCGAGGTGCGCGACCACCTGACGAGCACCGCCGACGACCTGGAGCGTTCCGGTCTCCCCCGGGTCGACGCCGAGCGACTCGCGGTCGAACGGTTCGGCGAGCCGGGTGACATCGCCGGCCGATTCCCGTCGCGTACGGTGCGCGCCACCCTCGTCGAGCTGTACGTCTACGCCGGACTCCTCGTCGGCTCGCTGCTGGCGGCATGGGGTGTGATCGGCCTGGTGGGCGGCGCTCTGTCCGGGGCGGTCGGCCGGTCCAGACCGACGCCATCGGCGCGGATCTGGCGCGGCTGCGACCGGATCGTCAACGACGAGTGCGTCGGCGGGTTCACCGACTATCGGGTCGCGGTGTGGATCGTGTCGGGTGTGCTGCTGCTCGTCGGCGGCCTGCTGTTCGTCGCCGTGCACTGG
>JALDXR010000282.1:0-5361 GCA_032154865.1 Nocardioidaceae bacterium | reverse complement strand
GGACGACGATGATCGGTGCGACCAGCGCGATGATCAGGGCGACCGACCGGCGACGACGAAGCCAACGATCGAGCCTGCCATCTGCAGATGATGAATCGGTCACGGCGCCTCCCGCCCCCCAAGCGGCTAGTTCGACAGGTACGCCGACCGGACCGTGCCGGTTAGGGGAGAAGGACCCGGATTGCCCGCCATGAGACCCGACGGCTCACGGCTCTATCCGCTGACGGCCTCGCTGATCTCGAACAGGTGACCGTCCGGGTCGCGGAAGAAGGCCCGAACCTCATAGCCCCAGTCGACGGGCTCCGCCAGGAACTCCGCTCCGCGCTCCCGCAACTCCTGGTAGGCCTCGCGACAGTCCGGTACCCGGAAGATCAGCTCCGCGCTGACTCGGTCGGCGTCGCCCGGCGCCGCGAACGTCACGGCCGGCTTGTCCTCGGTCGGCTCGCCACCGGTGACGAGCAGCAACCAGTTGTCCAGCAACCGCAGCACACACGAGGTGCCGCCGTACTCTCGATAGACCGTGGCACCGAGCACGAACTCGTACCAGTCGCGCGACCGCGCCACGTCCGACACGACGAGCAGCCGCGTCAGCTCCATGTCGTCGGTCGGAAACGTGCTCATGCGGTCCATTCTCCGCCACGTCTCACCGACGTACGATCACCTGCGATGACCGCGCCATTCGACGAGCTTCGTACGCCACGTGGGCTCATGCGCGACTCATGTGGCCTACCGACGCGAGCGGCCCGGCTAGCAGCGTCACTCAGGCTGCCCGAGCATGCGAGGGTGATCGCCGCCGATGTCCGTCATGAAGTCGACCCAGCCATGTTCGGTCACGAGTATGAGGTCGCTGGTGAACGCGCCTCGCCCGTGATTGCTGTAGCGCCAGCCCATGAACCACTCCTGCTCGTGTCGACCGAAGACGCAGAGGCCGGGCCGGACCACGACGGTCATCACCCCGTGCCGCGTGTCCGGCCCTGCGAAGTCGGGAACGAGGAGGTCCTGCATGGTGTCGCAGATCAGGTCTTGGACCTGCAGGAAGTGTTCGATTCGTGAGTCGATCGGCAGCTCTTCGATATGGATCAGCCGCTGTTCGGTGGCCGGATCCTCCACGACCGCGAGCAACGCACAACCCTCGAGGAGCAGGTGGCGGTCGGCGATCTGCTCGATCAGGCGGGCCGGGTCGTCGTAGTCCCATGGGTTTCGTTCCATGGCGGTCGAGTGTTGTACGACATTGACTTTCGTCGCTCGGCTTGTCCCCAGACGTCTGGTGTTGTGGACAACCGACGACGCTGAGGCCCGTATTCCTCGATGCTGTGTCGACCTGACCCAGCATTCGAGGAGCACCTCATGGGCTATACGACAGACTTCATCGGTCACATCGACATCCAGGCGCCGCTGAACGACGCCGAGCAGGCATACCTGACCGCGTTCGCGGCATCGCGTCGCTGGCGAAGGCCAGATGGGCCGTATTCCGTGCCTCCGAACCCGGCGGCTGAAGCAATGGGAGAAGGGCGGCCATCGGTCGGCGAGGACTGGCGCATCAACGAGACTCCCGAGGGGCAGCCGGGTCTGTGGTGTGACTGGGTGCCCTGCTGGGGCGGCTGTTGCTTCGCGTACAACGGGCACGAGAAGTTCTATGCGCCGACGGAATGGATGGCCTACCTGATCGGGCACTTCCTAGCCCCAGGCGCACGTGCCGCCAGCAGCGGCCGGGCCGAATTCGCCGAGTTCACCTTCGATCATCAACTCGACGGGATCGTCGCGGGCTGCCGCCGAGACAACAAGGAGCTCTTCCTCATCCGCGTCAAAGCCAACCGGGTGATCGAGGAGGTCCTGAGACCGGCCGATCGACGCTTTGAGGATCGGGAACCCTTGGCGTATGAGAAGTACCTGGACGATGAAGCGGCTAGGTCACCTCGGCGACGGTCTCGCCGCCGAGGTGTGTGACGCGCCGAGATGGCGATTCAGGTTCTTCTCGGCCTCACCACCGCCGGCTTGGCGTTTCTCGGTGCCCTTGTCGGCCAACGGCTGGACTACCGCCGATGGCACCGTGAGGAGACGATGCGCCTACTGCGCTGGGGGATCGAGCGCTGCACGGTCGACGACGAGATGGTCTCGCAAAGTGGCCTCGTCGTGTTGCGGGCGCTCCTAAGTGCGCAACTTCTTCAGCGGGAGGACGAGATCTTTGTCGAGCGCGTCGTCGCCGACGTGGCCCGTCTACGCCTTCGGTCTACCCTGAGAATGCCGAGTTGGAACTGGCAGGAGGAGACGATGGCTGAGCAGAGGAATCTGCGCGAGCGGGTCACGCGACGCCAGGTGATGGCTGCTCAGCTCGCCGTGGACATCGCGAAGAAACATGGCCGTGAGCCCGATCCCCGGCTGGTCGAGATCGCGAACGCGGTGCCGGTCGACTCCGCGAGTGAATCCACGGCAGCGTCACGGACCGATTGATCTGCGGCTAGCCGAAGCGGTCGGCCGGGTCGTACGCCTTCTTGACCCGGCGCAGTCGATCGAGGTTCGGACCGTAGTAGGCGACGTCCCAGTCGTCGAGGTCGAGATCGGGGAAGTTCGGGTAGACCCCGCCGGTGCCCCAGGGGTGGGTCGCCGCCCATGACGATCGCAGCCAGCGCCGCGCCGACGCCTCGTACTCGGGCGCGACGGCGACTTCCAGCTTCAGCAGGAAGCGCGCGGATCGATGCGCGAAGGCGGTCGCGTCCGGACGGGTCCGGCCGTAGGCGCCGCCCCACGGGCTGAAGTCGAGGATCCGCAACTCGTCCGGCTGCCGCCCGTCGGTAAGGCCGTCGACGAGGCGGCCGATCGCTTCGGTGGGCAACGACCGCTCGAAGTACTCCGACTTGCTGTACAGGTGCGGGTCGCCCCCTTCGCCGGGGAACCGCTCGGCCAGCCAGCGCTTGGTTTCCGAGTACGAGGACTCGCGGGTCAGTGACGTCGCCGGGTCGGAGCCGGCCCGTACGGCGAGCCCGTCGAGCAATGTCGTCGCGTCGGACTCCGCACCCATTGTCGCGCCGAAGACGTTGACGGTGGCCGGCTCAGACAGATCGCGCTCGGCACGGATCACGAGGCTGGCCGCGATCGCATCCGGTGCGTCCGGTGCCCAGTGCTGCCAGGCGTCAGCGACCGGCACTGCCTCGGTGAGTGGCCAGGTCAAGTGGAAACCCGTCATGGCCGGCGCCGGGACGGTGGCGAGGTCGAGCGACGTCACGATGCCGAAGCGCCCGCCGCCGGCTCCTCGAAGTGCCCAGAACAGATCGGGCTCGCGACTCGCGTCGCATCGGACCACCCGACCGTCGGCGTGCACCACTTCGGCGCCGACCAGACGATCCGACGTCAGGCCGTAGGTGCGTCCGAGCACGCCGAGTCCGCCGCCGAGCACGAGCCCAGCGATCCCCACGGTCGGACCGCAGCCCGCCGGGATCGTCGCGCCGTCGCGCGCCAGCCGGTCGTAGAGCGGACCGAGTCGAGTGCCGGCGCCTACCGTGGCCACGCCGCCCGAGACCGACACCGACGACATCGGCGTCACGTCGACGACGATGCCCTCGGTCGAGGAGCGTCCGGCGAAGCAGTGGCCGCCGCTGCGAGGCGTCAGGGGCAGGCCGTACCGCTCCGCGAACGCCAGTGTCTCCGCGACGTCGGATGAGGTCGCGCATCGCACAACCGCCTGCGGCAGTACGTCGTGGAAGTTCGCGATCGCGGGTCGCCGGACGTCGTCGTACCCGGGATCGCCGGCCGTGACGACATCGCCGGCGATCGTGCTTCGCAGCGCCGCCCAGTCCGGATCGGCCATCGTCACGCGTCCAGGACGAGCTGGCTGACAGCGATCGGCGCGCCGTTGGCATCGGCGATGACGGCCTCGCGGAACGGTGGCTGGTCCGACGGCGGTGTGACCACCGAGCCGCCCAGGGCCTCCGCTCGGGCGGCGATGTCATCAGCGTCGTGCACCCAGAAGTTGACGTCCCAGCGCGACGGCGCCTCCGCGTCGGGCAGCGGTGCCGTGACCGCGACGACGTCGCGCGGGACCGGCTGACTCGGCTCGCCTCCGAAGTAGCCGGGCAGGTGCCACATGGTCATGTCGATCCCGCCGACGTCGAAGGTGGACGTCGTCCAGCCGAACAGCGCGCCGTAGAAGTCCGTCGCCGCCCGGACGTCGCCGGTGTTGAGCATCGACATCGACCATGCCCCCGGCTCGTTGACCCGCAGGGCGGCCAGTCGCTGGTTGATGCCGAAAACGGCGCCGGCCGGATCGGCGAGCAGGGCCCGCCGGTCGCCTTCGACCGAGGGCAGCTCGTCGTCGATCAGCAGTCCGCCGGCCTGGACGGCGACCGCGATCGTCGCATCGACGTCGTCGACCCGCATGTAGGTCTTCCAGTCTGGCGAGACTCCGGCGGCCGGCGCCGTACCGACTCCAGCCACCTCGCTGTCCTCCAGCCGGCCGATGTAGTAGTTCGGTCCGGGCTCCGGTCCGGTTCGCTCCGCCAGCTCCCAGCCGAAGAGCTCGGCCCAGAAGGTGGCGGCCGCCTTCGGATCCGGCTGCAGGGTTTCGACCCAGCAGGGTGCTCCGGCGGGGTAGTCAGTGCGTTGGCTCATGAGACCTCCTGCCTGCGATCGGTCCCGACGCTACGGCGGAGCTCAGCCGGCGCGCTTGAACAAAGCGAGCATCGCCGGATGCGGTCTCAGGCCGGGTACGCGTGGACGAGTGCGCTCGAGAGCTTCGGTACGCCGTGCGTCAGCCGGTGCTCGGCCTCGTGGGCGATCTCGTGTCCGGCCCCGAGCGTCACCCGGGCGTCGACGACCAGATCGGCCTCGGCGTGGATTCGATGGCCGATCCAGCGCATCCGGAGCTGCCGTACGGCGACGACTCCGGGCACCTCGGCGAGGAGCCGCTCGGCCTGCTCGACCAGCGCCGGGTCGATGCCGTCCATGAGGCGTCGCCAGACGTCGCGCGCCGTCGACCGCAGCATCACCGCGATCGTCGCCGTGATGGCCAGGCCCACCGCAGGGTCCGCCCACGACCAGCCCAGCCCGACACCGAGAGCGCCGGCCACGACGGCGAGGGAGGTGAGGCCGTCGGTCCGGGCGTGCACGCCATCGGCCTCGAGAGCCGCCGATCCGATCCGGCGGCCGACCCGGATCCGGTAGCTCGCGACGATCTCGTTCCCGGCGAAGCCGATGAGACCGGCGGCGCCGACCCACCAGAGGTGCTCGACCGGACGCGGATCGACGAGGCGGTCGATCGCCTGCCAGCCGGCCACGATCGCGGAGACGGCGATCATCGCCACGACGAACAGGCCGGCAAGGTCCTCGGCACGCCCGTAGCCGTACGTGTAGCGCCGGGTCGCGCGT
>JALDXR010000012.1:0-19016 GCA_032154865.1 Nocardioidaceae bacterium | reverse complement strand
ACGCCGTACGTGCAGCTGATCGACGTGGCACCGACCGTTCTCGACGCACTCGGGCAGCAACAGCCGGCCGCGATGGCCGGACGGCCGATGGTCGTCGGTGAGCAGGGCGTCGACCCGAGGGCGGCCCGGTCGGAGCTGCGCGACGCCGCCGCGGCTGCCGCCGCGCACCGAGCCAACACGCCCGGCATCGTCTGGATCTGGGTCATCGTGACCTCGGCGTACCTGGTGATGGCACTGATCCTCACCCTGCTCGGGCGCGGGCGGCCGGTGCTGCGAGCCGGTGTGGTCATCGCCGCAATCCCGGGCGCGACCGTCCTGGCCAACCTCGTCCCGTGGTGGAAGGCCGACCATCTCGGCGTGACCTGGGGGTTGACCATCCTGGGAGCGACGCTGGTGATGTCGCTCGTGGCCCTCGCGGGCCCCTGGCGGCGACATCGGTTCGGTCCCGCCATCGCGGTGGCGGTGATCAGTGTCCTCGTGCTCGCGCTCGACGTCGTCACCGGATCGCATCTGCAGCTCAACAGCCTGCTCGGCTACAACCCGATCGTGGCCGGGCGGTTCACCGGCTTCGGCAACATGCCGTTCGCGATCTACGCGGTGTGCGGTGTCATCACCCTGGCCGCGGTGATGCACGGCCAGACGACTCGTACCGCCCGATGGCTGGCCGTACTCGTCGGCGGCACGCTCATCATCATCGACGGGACACCTGGGTTCGGCGCCGACTTCGGTGGTGTCCTCGCCCTGGTGCCGGCCATCGTCCTGCTCACGATGATCGCGACCGACATCCAGCTGTCGGCCACTCGCATCGTCGGTGCGCTCGCTGCCGGTGTCGCGGCGGTCACCGTGATCGCGATCGCCGACTATCAGCGCCCCACCGACGACCAGACCCACCTCGGCCGATTCGTCGGGCAGCTGCTCGACGGCACCGCGTGGGAAGTCGTGGAGCGAAAGCTCGATGCGAGCTTGTACCTCCTCCTGCACAGCCCGGTGGCGATCGTCGCACCCTTCCTGGCCGCCACCCTGATCGGGCTGTTCGCGCCGAAGACCGGCCCGGGACGCCAGCTCCTCGCCACGGCGAGCCCGAGCGAGATCGGCGCCGGCGTGGGCGTCGCAACGGTGGCCCTGCTCGGAACTTTGCTCAACGACTCCGGCATCGCGGTGTTCGTGGCGGCGGGCTGCGTGAGCGTGCCGATGCTACTCGCGGGTACGCTGCCCCCCGTACCGACAATGGCGGAGGTCGGCAAGACTGAAGCTCGGGAGCAGGTATGACATCACCGCTAATCGGAGCCGACAGCGAGGTCGGCCCACTCGAGACCGTGATCTTGCATCGACCGGGGCCGGAGTTGAAGCGGCTGACGCCGCGCAACAACGACTCGCTGCTGTTCGACGGCATTCCCTGGATCAGCCGGGCCCAAGAGGAGCACGACGCGTTCGCGGCGGCGCTTCGCGACCGAAGTGTCGAGGTCCTCTATCTCGCGGATCTGCTCGTGGAGACGCTGGGCGATCCCTCGGCGCGCCATCTCGCCATCACCCAGGTCTGCGCCAACCTGCACGTCGGGGACACCATCCGGGCGTTCCTCAACGAGGCCCTCCACGACATGTCGCCCGAGACACTGGCGCAGGCGCTCATCGCCGGCATCCGCAACGACGAGTTGCGCGTGGAGCACTCCCTCGTGTCGAGCCTGCTCGCGCATGACGACTTCCTGATCCATCCGCTGCCCAACCTGCTGTTCACCCGCGATTCCTCGGTGTGGCTGCACAACCGGGTCGCGGTGACCAGCCTGGCGATGCCGGCCCGCGAACGAGAGACCCAGCTGACCGAGCTGATCTACGCCCACCATCCGCGGTTCCAAGGCGTCGATCTCATGCACGGCGGCGATCTCGAGCATGTCGAGGGCGGCGACGTACTCCAGCTCGCCGCCGGCGTCGTGGCGATCGGCGTCGGTGAGCGTACGACTCCGGCCGGCGTCGAGCGGTTCGCTCGGCAGCTGTTCGCGTACGGCCTGGCGCACACCGTCTTGGCAGTGCCGATCGCCCAGGAGCGGGCCACGATGCACCTCGACACAGTCGTCACGATGGTCGACGTCGACAAGGTCGTGGTCTACCCGAACGTCGTCGACTCCCTCGTCGCCTACACGCTCACAGCCCATCCGCCGGAGCCCGATGGCGTGGTGCTCAACGTGTCCGGGCCGGATCCCTTCTTCGAGGCAGCGGCGAAGGCGATGGGGATCGCCGCCCTGCATCGGATCGACACCGGGCTCGACCCGGTGACGGCCGAGCGCGAACAGTGGGACGACGGCAACAACACCTTGGCCATCGCGCCTCGCATCGCCGTCGCCTACGAACGCAATATCGAGACCAACGCTCGACTGGAGGCGGCTGGGATCGAGGTCGTGGCGATCGCCGGGTCCGAGCTCGGGTCGGGACGGGGCGGTCCGCGGTGTATGTCCTGTCCGGTGCGGCGACGTCCGGTTTCCTGACATGTATAGACCCGGCTGTCGCTGACGGGGGAAACAACGACAACCGGGCTGCGCCACACAGTAGTTGCGGGCCGTGGTGCACGCAAGACCTTGTGGTCTCCGAACCAGATTGCCGAAATTACGTCGAACTTCGAAGCCCGAAACCCCAAACCCGTTCGGATTCAGTGGATCGTCAATTGGCGGCTGGCGAGTCCGTTACGCGCCGCTCGTTCGCTTTGCGACAGCGCCTGGTCGGCAGCCAGGGCATCGTCCAGGCGGCCGGACAGCGCCTTGACCGGCTCTTCGAGGGCAGCTGCGCCAGTACCTCCGGGAAACTCCCACACGGGAACGATCAACCCGTACGCCCGGAATGATCCGATCAGTCGACTGTCGTCGAGCAACCGATCCTCGCCGGCTGCATGCAACCGCGCCAGGCCGTCCAGTACGGCGTCTTCGTCCTGCGGCAGCACCCAGCGCAGGAACTCTCGATCGCCCATCCGGGTCCAGTAGGCCGCGTCGACGGCCTCGAGTCGGGTCGTCGGGGCCGCGGTCTCGTTGGCCGACTCGAGAGTGGCCGCGATCTCGCCGGTCGGGTCGTCGACGTCGGCGACCCAGAAGTCGAACCCCTCGTGCACCTCCACCTCGAAGCCGGCGTCCAGGTCGAGCCGGTCCTGGAGGCGAGACCCGGGCCCGGGGTCCGCGACGACCTGGATGTCGGTGCCGGCCTCCGCCTCGAGCGCCTGATCCAGCGCGTACGCCAGGTCGCGGCTCGGGTCGCCGAAGCCGTGCTGGACCTGGAGCCCGAGCCAGATCGTCCCGTCCGGCCGCACCATCGCGGGCATCGCCATCGGCAGCAAAGAACAGGCCAGCACCGTACGGTCGGCGTCGTCGGCGAGCTTCACCGTCGCGGTCGCGGCGGGGACGAACTCGCGTACGGCGACCCAGTCGCACTCACCGGGAAGCCCGTCGAAGGGTCGCCGCACGTAAGGCGACGCGCCACTGGCCGCGCCGTGGCAGGCCTTGTAGCGCTTGCCGGAGCCGCATGGGCACGGCTGACGCGGGCCGACCTCGCCGGCCGCGTCGGGACGCTGGCGGGTGCGCGCTCGCTTGGCCATGGGGAGCCTCCTCGTCGACTGCGGTCCCCGAGCCTAGCCCCACACACCCATCAAGAACGGCGTGGCTAGCGCTCGTACCGGCTCGGGAGTCTGCGGTGCCGGAGGTCTCCGCCATTAACCGGGAGACTGCGCAATCTCTCCGCGAGGGTCAGTGGGCGTCGACGACCTTGCGGGTGTGGCCGGGCCGGTCGGTGATGATCGCGTCGACGCCGAGCTCGAGACAGCGCCTGACATCGTCCGGTTCGTTGACCGTGTAGACGTACACCTGGTTTCCGCGCTCGTGGGTACGCCGGACCTGCTCGGGCCGGGTCCGGACCGTCTCGATCGAGTAGCCGGCGATGCGGCAGCCGGACGGGAGCCCACCGTCGCGAAAACGGATCGGCACCCGGTCCATGAGGTACACGGTCGGCAGCTCGGATGCCAGATCACGAACCCGGCGTAGGGACAGCCACGAGAAGCTCATGACGTGGGCCGGCACGTCAAACCCGGACAGCGTCTCGACCAGCCGCCGCTCCACCAGCCCCGCGTAGCGGGTCGGATGCTTCGTCTCGATCGCGAGCCAGACCGAACGGTTCGCCGCGGCGACCGCTTCGAGCAGCGTCACCAGCGTGAGTACACGACTGCCCTCGGGGTCGAGGACGGGCGCCTCCTCGTCGAGATCCCGCCACGGATGCTTCCAGGATCCGAAGTCGAGCGCGTTCAGCTCGGCCAGCTCCAGCGTGGAGACCGGGCCGTGACCGTCGGACGTCCGCTCGACGCGCCGGTCGTGGACGCAGACGAGGTGGCCGTCCGCGGTCAGCCGGACGTCACACTCGAGGGCGTCGGCACCCTCGTCGAGCGCCCGGCGGTAGGCCGGGAGGGTGTGCTCCGCGAGTGCGTCGCTGGCACCGCGGTGGGCGACCACCTGCGGACGGCCCGGCATCGACCAGGGGCGGGCAGCTCAGGGCCGGCCGTACGGCTGACCGCCGGGCGGCGGCCGCTCGGTCGTCGAGCCACCGTAGCCGTAGCTGCTGTCCGGCTGGCCGCCGTAGGGACTCTGCTGATCGCCGTACGGACTCTGCTGATCGCCGTACGGACTCTGCTGGCCCGCGTAGGGAGGTTGCTGGCCCGCGTAGGGAGGTTGCTGGCCGGAGTACGGATCCGGTGGGAACGGTGTCTGCGGCGCCGCTTGCTGTGACGGTGCGGTCCGGGCCGGCCGTCGCAGCCCCAGGGCACCCAGCAGCAGGCCGACCGCCATCGCGGCGAAGGCCGGCCCGGCGACCAGGTAGCCGGTCACCGCGTCACCGGCCTCGCTGACGTCGTCGACGCCGTTGACGAGCAGGCAGCCCCAGGTGGCGGCGAGGGCACCGAGGACGACCAACAGCGCTCCGGTGATGCCGAGCACGTTGCGGCCACGACGGGCGCTGATCATCGCGACGATCAAGAGCACGAAGGCGATGCCGACCAGCAGGCCCGCGGCCCACAGACCGATGGCGTTGATGTTGTCGCTGTTCTTGGCATCGTCCTCGGTCACCGAGGCCGGGTCGTCCTCGAGATCGGCGTAGACACCGCGCCGCAAGGTCAGGGCGAACCCGGCGTACCCCAGGGCAGCGAGGGCTCCGATCACGGCGAGCAGGATCGCGGTCGTCACGAGGCCCGAGCGCTCGGTCCTTCTGCTCTCGATGATGTCGGCGG
Organism: Nocardioidaceae bacterium; assembly: GCA_032154865.1. Lineage (GTDB taxonomy): Bacteria > Actinomycetota > Actinomycetes > Propionibacteriales > Nocardioidaceae > DATFRX01. Next base: position 13,768 of record JALDXR010000012.1, on the reverse strand, counting down.
GCATCTGCTGGGTCTGGGCGGGGTACTGGGCGGTCGGCTGCTGCCGCGGCGGAGCCGACTGCGGCGGCGGTCCGGACCGCGGAGGGAACAGACCAGGCTGCTGCTGCTGTGGTGGTGGCGGGCCCGGTGGGGTCGGCGGGCCACCCGACCGTTGCGGCAGACCGGGCTGGGGCGCGGTGGGAGGCGGCGAGCCCTGGTGCGGGCCTTGGGGCGCGGCCTGGGGTGTGGGCAGCCCGCAGCGCGAACAGGCGCGGGCACCCGGCGCGTTCTCGGAGCCACAACGTGGACACTGCATCTCGGCCCCTCTCGTCAACCTCGACGGGGTGAGCCTAAGGCATCTATGCCAGCGAGGCGCCAGAGCGTTGACCGCGAAGATAGGCACCGAAGTGCGGCACCGTGAATGCGACCGAGCCGCGCTCGCCCGAGAAGACCAGGCCTTTCTTGATCAGCCCGTCTCGGGCCGGCGACAGACTCTGAGGTCGACGACCGAGCATCCGCGCCACCTCCGACGTCGCGACGGTGTCATTGCGGGCGTCGGCGCCGAGGTCCGCGATCGCCTGCATGTACTCCCGTTCGGCGGGCGTGGCCCGTTCGTACCGGGCGCCGAAGAACCCCACGGCGAGTTCGTCCTCGGCCTCCGGAGCGGCCTCCTTGACGTCGACGACCCGGATCGGACTGCGTGGCGCGACGTCCCAGACGGTCTTGCCGTAGGCCTGGACGAAGTACGGGTAGCCGTCGGTCAGCCGATGCAGCTCGTCCAGCGCGGCGGGCTCGTACTCCACGTCCTCGGTCGCGGCCGGCACGATCAGGGCCCGGTCGGCGTCGGCGCGTTCGAGCCGGTCGACGACCACATAGTGGAACAACCGCTCGGCGTACGACTTGCTCGCGGCCAGCGTCACGGGCAGGTGCGGTAACCCGGCCCCGACGATGATCAGTGGCGCCGCCGCCTGGCTCATCTCGTGGCAGGCGCCGCACATCGCGGCCAGCTCCGGGAGGTCGATGTCTTGCATCTCGTCGACGAACAGCGCGATGCCGACGCTGAGATCCGCGGCGATCCCGGCCACGTCGCCGAACAGCTCGATCAGGTCCAGTTCGAGGTCGCCGGAGTCGGCCCGTCCCTTGGCGGCGGCGACGTCGGTCGGCGGCTGCCACCGAAAGCCCTTGCGATCGGGGAGCTGCGTACGGAGGGCGAACGCCTTGAGTACGGCCGCGATGTCGTCGACCCGCTCGGGATCGCGATGCCGGTGGGCGACCTCGCGGATGGCGGCATGGACCGCCTGGGCGATCGGCAGCCGGACGCTCTGCTCGGGGCGCGCCTCGATCTTGCCGGTGCCCCAGGCCCGGTTGATCGCGCGGCTGCGCATCGCGTTGAGCAGCACGGTCTTGCCGACACCGCGCAGCCCGGACAGCACCATCGACCGCTCCGGCCGGCCGAGGGCGATGCGCTCCAGGGTCACGTCGAACCGGTCGAGGGGCCGCCCGCGGCCGGCCAGCTCCGGCGGCCGTTGCCCCGCGCCCGGTGCATAGGGATTCCGGATCGGGTCCACGATCGCACTGTATGAGCCCGTCTATCGGATTCCGTAGATTTCCCTAGCGAGTCGCAGAATCCGTTGCCGACGCCCCGGCCCACTGGCGGTAGCCGCATTGCGAGACACGCCGGGCGTGTTTCGCAGTTCGGCTCCCCTCACGGGGCGGGCGGGGTACGCGACGGGCCCCGCACCGGACGGCTACTTGAGGAGACGAGACATCCGCCGATCGGCCAGCGGTTTGCCGCCGGTCTGGCAGGTCGGGCAGTACTGCAACGAGGAGTCGGCGAACGACACCTCGCGGATCGTGTCGCCGCACACCGGGCACTCCTCGCCGGTCCGGCCGTGGACGCGCAGGCCGGTCTTCTTCTCCTTCTTGAGCTCCGACGCCGCCGAGCCCTCGGACCGCTCGACCGCATCGCGCAGCGTCGACCCGATCGCGTCGTAGAGTGTGGCGAGCTCGGCCTGGTCGAAGGACGCCGCGGGCTTGTACGGCGACATCTTCGCCACATGCAGGATCTCGTCGGAGTAGGCGTTGCCGATGCCGGCGATGACCGACTGATTACGCAGGACACCCTTGATCTGGGACCGCCCGGCCGAGTCGAGGATCCCCTTCAACGTCTCGAGGGTGAACGCGTCGTCCAGCGGATCCGGCCCGAGTCGGGCGATGCCCGGCACCTCGGCCGGGTCGCGCACGATGTAGACCGCGAGCCGCTTCTGGGTGCCGCCCTCGGTGAGGTCGAAGCCGCTGTCGTCGTCGAGCCACACCCGCATCGCGATCCCGCTCTTGCCGCCGGGCCGGGGCGGCTTGCTCGGCACCGCATCGTGCCATCGCAGCCAGCCGCCACGCGCGAGGTGGATGACCAGGTGCAGTCCGCCGGCCTCCAGGTCGAGGAACTTGCCGTGCCGTCGTACGCCGTCGACCATCAGTCCGGCAAGGGAGTCGACCGGCGGGTCGTACGTCTTGAGCGCGCTGATCGCCACCGGCAGCAGCCGGGCGAAGGCATGGCCGTCGAGGCGACCGCGCAGGTCACCGGCGAGCGCTTCGACCTCGGGCAGTTCGGGCACGGGTACCAGTCTGCCGCGTCCGGCGGACCGACGATGGTCACACCGGTGACAGACCCGGACAAGCCGTGCGACGATGGCCGACATGGCGGCGGTCGCGTCGCTCCCGGCGAGCGGCGATGTCTACTTCGACGCGCGCGGTGAGGGCCGGACCCTCCGCGTCTCGTGGCATCACGCCGACGGCCTGGTCATCCTGTCCCTCTGGCACGACAACGTGTGCGTCGGATCGTTCCGGCTGGCGGCTGATGATGTGCCCGCCCTCGTCGAGACGCTCGTTGCCGGTCTGGGCGACGGCTACCTGCCGCTCCTCGCGCCCCGCGCCAGCTGAGCGCCGACCGACATCGCCGCCCGGTGGGTCGACTCGCTCGGTTTCCCATGAGGTCATGGGAATCCGTACTCCTCATCGGTTGCAACCCATGATGCGTGCAGTTTCCCATGAGGTCATGGGAAACCAGAGGCGCATGCGCCTCGCGCCCCCCGCGCCAGCTGACTCGATCGGCGGCTACCGCCACGGTTCCGGCAGGGGTACGTCGGCGATCAGCGACGGCAGTCCGGCGAGGTAGTCGGCGCGACTCATCTCGGTGACGCCGAGCGTCTCCAGGTGCGGCGTCTGCCATTGCACGTCGATCAGCCGCCGGTCGGCGTACTCGTCGCGCAGCAACTCGACCAGCCCGGCCAGGGCCACCTTCGAGGCGTCGCGGCGGCGATAGAACATCGACTCGCCGGCGAACAGACCGCCGATCGCCACGCCGTACAGACCGCCGGCCAACTCGCCGTCCGATGCCCACGCCTCGACCGAGTGCACCCAGCCCAGCTCGTGGAGATCGCGGTAGGCGGCGAGCATCTCGTGATTGATCCAGGCACCGGGTCGACGCGGATCGGCACAGCTCTCGATCACCTCGTCGAAGGCGGTGTCGACCCGGATCTCGTACCGGCGCATCGAACGCCGCAGCGACCGGCTGACCACGAGGTCGTCGGGCCGGAGCACGCCGCGCCGCAACGGGGACCACCACACCATCGGGGCCACGTCGTCCAGCGGCATCGGGAAGGCACCGGTGGAGTACGCCGCGACGACTGTCGCCGGCGCCAGGTCGGCCCCCACCGCGACACAGTCGTCCACCGGCCACCGTGCCGGGTCGAACTCCCAATGGCTGGGCGACAGCGAATGCGGCATCAGTCGATCATGTCGAGAATGCCGGATGCTCGAGGAGCGTCGTCAGCCAGAACGTGGCCGAGTCGCCCCACTCGGCCCGCTCGGCGGCATCGGCGGAGCGCAGCACGCGCCGCCAGCACTCACTCCGGTTGATCCGCCCGAGCTGCCGGGCCGGGTCGACCGCAGCGCGCAACGTCGCCGGGTCGGCCAGGTCGCTCCAGATCTCGAGGTACGCGTCGACGACCCGGCGCAGCCTCGGATCATCTTCGCCGGTCGAGAGCTCGTGTGCTAGCACGTTGAGGGGGATGAGTAGCGAGCTGAACGGATGGCCGACGACGGAGTCGCCGAAATCGAAGAACCGCAGGTGCTCCTCGCCGGGCCGGGGAGCGAAGGCGTTGCCGGAGTGCAGGTCGTTGTGGTCGAGCGTCATCGGGAGTCCGGTCGCCGCCACCTGGTCGGCCCACCGCTCGAACGTGGGCAGTCCGGACCGCAGCCGGGCAGCGTCGCCGGCGTCGAGGTGAGCCGGATCGTCGGGAGGCAGCGCGGCGAACTCCTCGGCCCGTTCGGCGACCAGAGCAGCCATGTCGAGCGGCGGCACCGACGGGATGCCGACGGCGATCAGCCGGTCGGCGTGGTCGGCGACCCGGCGCTGCAGATCGGCCCAGTTGGCGGCCAGCCGCTCCCACAAGTCCTCGCCCTCGCCGGCGGCCCGAAGCGTTGGACCCGCGTCCGGGCTCAGCAGCCAGCCCCGTTCCGGCTCGACCGCGATCGGCGTCACGACGTGGTCCGGCACCAGCTCGGCGAGCATCTCGACCAGGCCGGCCTCGTACGCCTGACCTGGGCAGTTCTCCTTGAACCACAGCTGGCCGGCGTCGGTGGGGACGGTCAGCTGGGTCGCCCAGAATCGCACCCGCGGCTGCTCGATCTCGCCGGTACGGGTCAGGCCCCGGTCCCGAAGAACCCGCTCGATCCAGGCGTACGCTTCATCTCGCCATGCGGACGTGCCCCACCGCAGGCTGGTCGACTCGGTCACCGCTGACACGAGCGCATCCTAGGCGGGTCGCGCTAGTGTCAGCAGCGTGATTGTCGTGTCGGCGGCCCTGAAGGGCGGCGTGGGGAAGACCACGACGTCGGTCTACCTCGCCGCTCTGGCTGCGGACGGTCGCTCGCCGACCCTGATCGATGCGGATCCGCAAGCCAGCGCCTCGGAGTGGGTCGAGCAGTCTACTGATCGTAGGTTCGAGAAGATCAACGTCGTCGAAGCACCCACTGCGCGGTTGCTCACGAAATCCCTGGAAGGCGTCGGCTCCGGCGACATCGCCTTCGTCGATCTGCCACCCACCCACGAGCAACTGCTCGCCAAGGCACTCGAGCACGCGACCGTCGCGGTCATCCCGACCCGGGTCGGCGGCGTCGAAGCCCGCCAGGTCGAGGCAGCACTCGACCTGATCCCGGACGGCCTGCCGACCGGCGTGGTGATCTGCTCGGCCCGCCCCTACACCGTCGACTACCGCGACGCGCTGGTCGAATGGGCGCAGGAGGACATCGCGGTGTGGGGTGCGGTCCCCGAACGGGTCGCGATCGCCTCCGGGCCGGAGCGTCCGCTGTCGTCCGACGGGCTCGAGGCGTACAAGATGGTCTGGCGCGAGATTCAGCGCGCGGCCCGGACCAACTGATGGGCGTCGGGCGCTCCGCGGCCAAGGCCCTGGCGCCGGTGGCCCGCAAGACCGCACCACTCCTGACGTCGACGTACGTCCGCGAGATCCTCGAACGCGCCATCGACGGCACCGGGCCCTTCAAGGGCGCCGCGGCCGCTGCCGACGCGCGGCTGGTGCAGGCTCGCGGCGATGTCGAGAACGCGGTCAACGACCTGATCGACAATCACGTCCGGATGGCCGGCGTCCAAGGCTTTCTCACCAACATCGGTGGCGCCGTCACGCTGCCCGTGATGATCCCGGCCAACGTCACGGGGCTCGCGCTGCTGCAGTGTCATCTGGTCGCGGGCATCGCGCATCTGCGCGGCTACGACCTCGACGATCCGCGAGTACGCAACGCGATCATGGCCTGTCTGCTCGGCGAGGACATCGTCGGTGTTCTCGTACGCCGCAAGCGGCTGCCGTCGACTCCGATGGCGCTGGCCACCTCGCCGGTCTACGACCCGCAGATCGACCGGCGGATCGGGACGATCGTGACCGCGGAGCTGGTCTCGCGGATCACCGGCCGCCGGGCCGCGCTGCTGGTCGGCCGCCGGGTGCCCTTGCTGGGCGGAGGGGTCGGTGCCCTTGCGGACGGCATCTCGACCTACCAGGTCGGCAGCTATGCCGAACGGGAGCTTCGCGACCGGCGCCGTCTTCGCAAGTCGAGCTGAGCCTGCTGCGATACCACGTTCTCGTGGTGTCTTGACACTTCGCATGGCGTCGAGCCCATGCAGAGTGCGTCGTCACCACGCGAACGTGGTATCCGAGTGACGACGCACCCGAGACGGCCGGATCAGCGGCGACGGACCTTGCGGTACGCCCGCAGCAGCACTGCCAGGCTGCGATGCCGGCCGGCCGCCGCGATCAGACGTTCCTTGGTGCGCTGTCGACGGCTCCGGCGCCGCTCCGGCTCCGGCTGCTCCGCCTCCAGCCGACGGATCTCGAGCAAGAGCGTTTCGATCGCGGAGTACGCCACACGCAGCTGATCGTCGGCCAGTGCGCGGTCGGGGTCGTACCACGGCTCGTCACTTCGGTGCAGCTCGAGCTCACCGAGATCGCCGACGACGTCGTAGCCCGCGGCCGATACGTCCTCGATCCATCGCCGGGTGGTCGCCGCCGCCCAGTCGACGAGTTCGGGCGCCAACTGGATCCGCGCGCTCCGACTGGACCGGGCGAGCGTCTGATGGACGAGGACCTCGCGTACGTAGTGTCGATAGATCGGACCCGCCAGCCGGTCCGGCGGAAGCATCTCGTTGATCCGCCGGATCACCTCGGTCTCCGCGCCACCGAGACTCACGTTGGCCCGCTCACTCTCGAGCGGCAGCCAGCCCGGATCGATCTCGAGCAGGTCGAGGAACCGCTGCATCAGGGTCGACCGGGGCGACTCCGGCGGCGGCACGGTGACCAGATGGACCCGGTCGGACGGGAGCGTCGCGGTCCAGCGGGTCAGGACGTCCGGCCAGTCCTGCACCGTCCAGAACCACTTCGCCATCGGAGTCTTCGGCCGCTCGGCGGTCAGGTCGGCGCAGAACTTCGCGTACGTCAGCTGCCGCCGGTGCTTGACGCCCTCCTGCCACTCCGCCGGGATCTGCCGAGCCAGGTCGCGGGCGGAGTACACGACATGCACTTCGCCGTCGAGCGCCTCGATCGCGGCCTTGGCCTGCTCGGCCGAGGCACCGGCGAACACCTCGTGCGACACGACGACGCTGCCGTCGAACCCGTTCGCCTGGTCGACCAGCCAGGCCCACGACCCGCCGGCCTGGGCTTCGAGTCCACCCCAGCTCTTGCCGATCAGATCCAGTGCTGCGAGGAACTGGTGATCGAACCGCTCGGCGGGATAGAGCACGCCCTTGGCCCGCAGCCCCTCGCGGTTGATGTAGAGCAGGTCCTGCAACTGCGAGGTGCCGGTCTTGGGCGCACCGACGTGGAGGAAGACCTTTTTCATGGTGGATGTCAGCCTACGGCGCGGCCGACGGGAGTTCTGCGGATGTCGTCGCCATGGCGACCCGGACTGCTATTCGTCGGTCGGCGCCAGCGCCTGCACGACGCGCGACGGACTCGGCCGGCCGAGCTGCTGGGCCATCCAGGCGCTGATCCGCACCAGCGCCTCGAGGTCGACGCCATGATCGATGCCGAGTCCGGTCAGGAACCACACGAGGTCCTCGGTGGCGAGGTTGCCGGTGGCGCTTTCGGCGTACGGGCAGCCGCCGAGCCCACCGGCCGACGCGTCGTACGTCGTGACTCCGCTCCGCAGGGCAGCGAGGACGTTGGTCAGCGCCTGCCCGTACGTGTCGTGGAAGTGCATCGCGAGGGCCTCGGTCCCGACGCCAACGGACGCGAAGGAGTCGATGAGCGCCGTGACGTGGCCAGCGGTGCCGACGCCGATGGTGTCGCCGAGCGAGAGCTGGGTCGCGCCGAGATCGAGCAGCCGCTTGCCGGCGCCGACGACCTGTTCCACCGGCACGGCGCCTTCCCAGGGATCCCCGAAACACATCGAGAGGTATGCACGCACCTGCAGGTCTGCTGCACGGGCTCGGGCAACCACGGGTTCGAACATGGCGTACTGATCGTCGAGGCTGCGGTTGAGGTTGCGCTGCGCGAACGACTCGGTGGCGCTGCCGAAGATCGCGATGTGGCTGACGCCAGCGGCCAGCGCCCGGTCGAGACCACGCTCGTTGGGCACCAGGACCGGCAGCGGCGCCGGGCCGGTCAGGTCGAGCTGCGCCACGAGCTGAGCCGCATCGGCGAGCTGCGGCACCCAGGCCGGGTGGACGAAGCTGGTCGCCTCGACGATCGGCAGTCCGGCGTCGACGAGGCGGTGGACGAGATGGACCTTGACATCGAGCGGCACGATGGCCGACTCGTTCTGCAGACCGTCCCGCGGACCCACTTCGTAGATCGTCACCGCCGACGGCAGGCTCGGATCCGGCACAACCATCGGCAGGCTCATCAACGCTCCTTCGGAGTTGTCAGCCGCCACTCACGTCCTAGCGTGACATGGGGCTGACAACTGCGGTGTTGACCCTGACACAGTGTGAGGCCGTAGACCAGGAGCCGTCATGTTCACCATCGGAGACTTCGCCAGCTACGGCCGGGTGTCGGTACGCATGCTGCGGCACTACGACGCCATCGGCCTGCTGCCGCCAGCCCATGTCGACCAGGCCACCGGCTATCGGTGGTACGACGCCAACCAGCTCGCCCGGCTCAACCGGATCGTCGCGCTGAAGGACCTCGGATTCACCCTCGAACAGGTGCAATCCATCCTCGACGACAAGGTCGGCGCCGAGGAGCTGCGTGGCATGCTGCGGCTGCGGCAGGCCGAGCTGCAAACGCAGATCACCGCCGACAGCGATCGGCTGCGCCAGGTCGAGGCGAGGCTCCACCTCATCGAACAGGAGGGCGCCATGCCGACCGACGATGTACAGATCAAGCAACTTCCAGGAGTACGGCTCGCCGAGCTCACCGGCACCGCCGACGGCTTCGAGCCGGCCTCGATCAGCCCGGTCATCCAACCGCTGTACGAACAGCTGATGGGCGAGCTCGAACGCGCAGGAGTGACCCCGAAGGGCCCGGCTCTGGCCTACTACGTACAGACCGCCAACGGCGACAAGGTCACCGTCCACGCCGGAGTGCCCGTCAGCGTCGGCCCGAGCGACTCGTACGAGTTCTCGATCGTCGACCTGCCGCCGGTCGAGCGGGCCGCGACCATCGTGCATCGCGGGCCGATGGACGACGTCATGCCGACGATCCAGGCCATGGGCCGATGGATCGACGCCAACGGCCATCGCTCGACCGGCTACAACCGCGAGCTTTACCTCGACTACGGCTGCGGCGACGACACCAGCGCGTGGGCCACGGAGCTCCAGCAGCCGCTGGAATGACCCGATCCGGTTCTGCGCACGTCGATGTATTCGCAAGTGGCCAAAGCGACGCAGATGTGCGCAGAACCGTTCGGGGTCCTCGGACCGGACGGGACGAGCCCTAGACGGGTTGCCAGATTTCCGACATTCTGGGTCGGCATGTTCGACCCGAACGAGGACGAGGCTTACGTATTCGCGACCCTTGACGAGCTGCTCGGGGACGAGGAGGACGAACTCATCGACGCCGAACCGGCCTAGGGCGTGTCTTCCTGTCCCGGTTCGAAGTCCGCCGCGGGACAAGCAGAGACGCCCTAGCCTTCCGGCGCCTCGACGACGAACAGCGTCGCGCCGAGACTGACCTGCTGTCCGGTGATCGCGTCGACGGTCGTGACCGTACCGTCGTGGGGCGCCGTGAGCGCCAGCTCCATCTTCATCGCTTCCAGCACGCCGAGGGTGTCGCCGGCGCGTACCGTCTCGCCCACCTTGGCCCGGACGTCAAGCACGGTGCCGGGCATCGGGGCCGTCACCGATCCACCGGTCGACGTGGTCGCCGCGGTCGGACCGAATGCGTCCGGTCGGGTGAGCACATGCGGCTGGCCCCGGTAGCCGACCGTGACCGTATGCGCGTCGACCTCGACGTACGCCTCGTGGATGATCCCGTCGATCTCGAGCCGCCTGGCGAGCCCGGGCCCGGCGACGGGACGTACCCGCCAGGTCCGATCCGCCATCGCGACGGTTCCGGCACCCCGATCGACCGTGGCGACGACGTCGTCGAGCTCGACCAGGATCGGTGTCGCCGGTCCGGCCAGCCGCCAGCCGTCGGCCGCGCCGAAGGGGTGCGACGGGTCGGCCGCGGTCTCGTGATCGGCCAGCCACCACGCACCGATCACAGCGACCTGCGCCGGCGCCTCAAGGACGAACTCGTCGAGATGCCGATCCAGCCATGCGGTGTCGATCGTGGCGTCTCGGAACGCGTCGGACGCGGCGAGCTGCCGTAGGAAGCCGACATTGGTCGTGAGCCCCAGGATCGCGGTGTCGTCGAGCGCCTGCAGCAGGGCCTGCCGGGCGGCCTCTCGGGTGGCGCCGTGGACGATGATCTTGCCGAGCAGCGGATCGTAGGCCGTCCCGACTTCCTGACCGGACTCCAGCGCAGCGTCGATCCGGGCCGTCTCGGGCCAGACCACCGTCGAGGCGAGGCCGGCCTGGGGCAGGAATCCGGAGTACGGATCCTCCGCGTAGACCCGGGCCTCGATCGCATGTCCGTCCGGGGTCACGTCGGCCTGGTCGAACGGCAGCGGATCGCCGGCCGCGATCGACAGTTGGAGCCGCACCAGGTCGAGTCCCGTGATCGCCTCGGTGACCGGGTGCTCCACCTGGAGGCGCGTGTTCATCTCGAGGAAGTACGCCCGCTCGTCGGCCTCGTCGACGAGGAACTCGACCGTACCCGCGCCGACGTAGCCGACCTCCTTGGCGAGGGCGACGGCCCACTCGTGCAACCGCGCCCGGGTCTCGGCCGAGATCGTGGGCGCCGGTGCTTCCTCGATGACCTTCTGGTGCCGGCGCTGGGTGGAGCAGTCGCGCTCGAGCAGGTGGACGACGTTGCCGTGCCGATCGCCGAGGGTCTGGACCTCGACATGGCGGCCGCGCTCGACGTAGCGCTCGATCAGCAGCGTGTCGTCGCCGAAGGCAGCCGCGGCCTCGCGACCCGCGGCGGCGAGCGCGGCGTCCAGGTCGGAGGGGTCGCGCACGATCCGCATGCCCTTGCCGCCGCCACCGGCCGCCGCCTTGACGAGGACGGGGTACGCGTCCGGTGCGACCGGCTCGTCGAACCGCGGCACGACCGGCACCCCGGCCCGTTCGGCGATCTCTCGAGCCCGGACCTTCTGGCCCATCGCCTCCATCACCTGTGCCGACGGCCCGACGAACACCAGCCCGGCCTCGGTCACCGCATGGGCGAACTCCGCCCGCTCCGACAAGAATCCGTAGCCCGGGTGGACGGCATCGGCGCCTGACACCTCGGCGGCCCGCAGCAGCGCCTCGATCGACAGGTACGACTCCGTCGCCGGCGCCGGTCCCAGCCGGACGGCGGTGTCGGCCTCGCGTACGTGTGGCGCCGACCGGTCCGCGTCGGAGTAGACCGCGACCGTACGCAGCCCGGCCGCCCGCGCCGCTCGGATCACGCGGATCGCGATCTCGCCGCGGTTGGCGACCAGCAGGGTCGAGAACGCCCGGCTCAGGTCAGTCGGATCGGCCATGTCACATCCGCCAGACGCCGTAGGACGGCTCGGGGATCGGGGCGTTGGCCGCGGCGGCGAGTCCGAGCCCGAGAACGCGCCTGGTCTCCGCGGGGTCGATGATGCCGTCGTCCCAGAGCCGCGCGGTCGAGTAGTAGGGCGAGCCCTGGGTCTCGTACTGATCGCGGATCGGCGCCTTGAACGCTTCCTCGTCCTCGGTCGACCACGACTCGCCCCGGGACTCGAGACCGTCGCGCCGCACCGTCGCCAGCACCGAGGCCGCCTGCTCGCCGCCCATCACCGAGATCCGCGCGTTCGGCCACATCCACAGGAAGCGCGGATCGTACGCCCGTCCACACATCCCATAGTTGCCGGCCCCGAACGAGCCGCCGATGACCACAGTGAACTTCGGAACGACCGAGCACGACACCGCCGTCACCAGCTTCGCCCCGTCCTTCGCGATCCCACGATTCTCGTACTCCCGCCCGACCATGAACCCGGTGATGTTTTGCAGGAACACCAACGGAATCCCGCGCTGATTGGCGAGCTCGATGAAGTGCGCCCCCTTCAGAGCCGACTCGGAGAACAAGATCCCATTGTTCGCGAGCACCGCCACGGGATACCCCCACACCCTCGCGAAACCACACACCAACGTCTCCCCATATAGCGCCTTGAACTCATGCAACCGCGACCCATCCACAACCCGCCGAATCACATCCCTGACGTCATACGGCGTACGGGAGTCGGTCGGCACAACGTCATACAGCTCACCGGGATCCTCCACCGGCTCCTCCACCTCCGCAGGAACCGGAAGTGTGGACGCGGACGGCCACTGTGAAGACGACGAGAACCCGGCACCGAGCCCCACCGTCCCCACGATCGACCGCACAATGGCCAGCGCCTCAGCATCGTCCGAAGCCAGATGATCCACAACACCCGACGTCCGCGCATGCACATCGCCGCCCCCGAGCTCCTCCGCCGTCACCACCTCCCCGGTCGCCGCCTTCACCAACGGCGGCCCGCCGAGGAAGATCGTGCCCTGGTCGCGAACGATCACCGACTCGTCCGACATCGCCGGCACGTACGCCCCGCCTGCCGTGCAGGACCCCATGACGGCGGCGATCTGCGGAATGCCCCGCGCCGACAGGGTGGCCTGGTTGTAGAAGATGCGACCGAAGTGCTCGCGGTCGGGGAAGACCTCGTCCTGCATCGGGAGGAAGGCGCCGCCGGAGTCGACGAGGTAGACGCACGGCAGGTGGTTGTCGGACGCGACGGCCTGCGCGCGCAGGTGCTTCTTGACGGTGAGGGGGTAGTAGGTGCCGCCCTTGACGGTCGCGTCGTTGGCGACCACGACGCACTCGCGGCCGCTGACTCGGCCGATGCCGGTGACGATGCCGGCGGCCGGCACTGCGTCGTCGTACATGCCGAAGGCGGCGAGCGGACTGAGCTCGAGGAACGGCGACCCAGGGTCGAGCAGCCGGTCGACCCGGTCGCGTACGAGCAGCTTCCCGCGGGCGGTGTGCTTCTCACGGGCGGCGGGCGAGCCGCCCTCGCGGACCCGGGCCAATCGCTCGCGGAGCTCGTCGACCAGCTCGCGCATCGGTACCTCCTGTCGAGTTAACGACCGTTAACCACTCTGCTCTACCATCGGAGCCGTGGCAAGTTCGCGACGCGATCAGATCCTCGCCTGCGCGGCCGAGTTGTTCGCCGAGCGTGGCTATCACGGCGTCTCGGTCCACGACATCGGCGCCGCCTGCGACATCTCCGGTCCGGCGCTCTATCGCCACTTCGAGGGCAAGACCGCCATTCTCACCGACATGCTGGTCGGCATCAGCGGGGAGCTGCTGGCCGAGGGACGCCGTCGCGCCTCGACCGCCGGCTCGCCGGACGAGGCACTTCGGGCGCTGGTCGACTGGCACATCGAGTTCGCGCTCGGCCATCCCGACCTGATCGTGGTCCAAGAGCGCGAGTGGGCCAACCTGCCGATCGATGGCCGGACCGCGGTGCGCTCCTTGCAGCTGTCGTACGTGGATCTCTGGGTCGACGTCGTACGCCAGCTACGACCCGATCTCGACCGGCCCACTGCGCGGGCCACCGTCCAGATCGGCTTCGGCCTGCTCAACTCGACACCGCACAGCGCCCGGATCAGCTCGGCCGCGATGCGATCGCTGTTGGAGCGGATGGCCCTCGCCGCCCTGCTCGACACCCCGCTCGAGGCCGCCGGCTGAGTCAC
>JALDXR010000281.1:0-5363 GCA_032154865.1 Nocardioidaceae bacterium | reverse complement strand
CGCCGACCCGCTACCGGTCCTACCCGCACGAGTTCTCCGGCGGCATGCGGCAGCGCCTGACCATCGCGCTGGCGCTCGTACTGCGGCCGGCGTTCATCGTGGCCGACGAGCCGACCACGGCGCTCGATGTACTGGTCGAGGCACAGATCATCAAGATCCTGGCCGACCTGCGCCGCGAGTTCGACACCGCGCTGCTGCTGATCACCCACAACCTGGGCATCGTGGCCGAGGCCTGTGACCGGGTCGCAGTCATGTACGCGGGTCGGATCGTCGAGGTAGGTGACGCGCGTGAGGTGTTCCGCAGCCCGCAGCATCCCTACACCCAGGAGCTGCTGCGCTCCACCATCTCGCTGGGGACGACTGGCCTGACCTACATCCCCGGCGCTCCGCCGAGCCTCATCCAACCCCCGCCGGGCTGCCTGTTCCATCCACGCTGTCCGCACGCGATGCGGGTGTGCACCACGCAGCACCCGGTTCCGCTTCAGCTCGACGACGGACAGCGGGTCGAGTGCTGGTTGCACGGACCCGAGGACCAGATCCCGTCCGGCGGCCGGGAGCCGATGGTCGTGAGGGAGGAGCTGAGCCTTGCCGACGAAGCCTGAGGCCAAGGGCACGCCGCACCGCGCCGCCCATGCCGAGACGCTGGTCGCCATGCGCGACCTGGAGGTGCACTACGCCCTGCGGGGAGGCACTTTCGCCCGCCTGTTCGGCCGCGACGTCGGCACCGTCAAGGCGGTCGACGGCATCGACCTCGAGATCGCCAAGGGTGAGGTGCTCGGCCTGGTCGGGGAGTCTGGCAGCGGCAAGAGCACGCTCGGTCGTGCCGTGCTGGGCCTGGCCCCGATCACTGATGGCAGCATCGCGTACGAGGACGACCGGATCGAGGAGTTGTCCGGCCGGCGGCTGCGCGAGATCCGCCGTGACCTGCAGATGATCTTCCAAGATCCCAGCGCCGCCCTGAACCCGGCGATGGACATCGAGACCGCGGTGGGGCATCCGCTCAAGATCCACAAGCTGGCTCGCGGCGACGACCTGCACCGCCGGGTCGTCGACGTACTCGAGCGGGTGGGGCTCTCACCGGCGGATCAGTTCCTGAAGAAGTACCCGAGCGACCTGTCCGGCGGCCAGAAGCAGCGGGCGGTCATCGCACGGGCGCTCATCCTCGACCCGGTGCTGCTGATCGCGGACGAGCCGATCTCGATGCTCGACATGAGCGTCCGGTCGAAGATCCTGCAGCTGATGCTGGACCTCAAGGCCGACCTGGACCTGACCTACATCTACATCACCCATGACCTGGCCAGCGCGAAGTTCTTCTGCGACCGGGTGGCGATCATGTACCTCGGCCGGGTGGTGGAGATCGGCAAGACCGAGGAGATCTTCGCCGACCCCAAGCACCCCTACACCCGGTCGCTGGTCGGCGCCATTCCCAACATGGACCCGGACCGCCCGCCGCGCGACCTGCCGCGGGGAGAGATCCCGGACGCGGCCAGCCCGCCGCTGGGCTGCGCCTTCCATCCGCGTTGCCCGAAGGCGTTCGACATGTGCGGCTGGGAGAGCCGCGACCTGCGGGCGCTGCTGGAGTCCCACTGGACCAAGGTGCCGGAGTCGGAGTACGACGCCGAGCGGGCGATCGTCGGCGAGATCGACGAGCTCGACGTACCCAGCCACAACTCGGTGCTGCCCGCCGGCGAGGGCCACACCGGCGCCGACGTAGGGCGGGTCCTTGACGCGGTCCAGGCCGATGATCCGGCCGAGCCACTCTGGAAGGGCGTACGCGACCGCCGCGTCACCGACAGCGGCGTCGAGGTCGACTTCCACGAGGGCGAGGACCCGAAGCTGCGGCCGGCCGGCGATGTCGAGGTGGCCTGCCACCTCTACTGACGGCGGCGGCCCCCACGGTTACCACGTTCACGTGGTGTGCACGCACTCTGCATGGCGTCGACACCGTGCAGCGTGCGTACGAGCCGTGCAGAGTGTGCACGAGCCGTGCAGAGTGTGCAGAGTGCGTGTGCCCTGCAAAGTGCGCGTGCCGGACCGGTCAGTCGCTCCTACTGCCCGACAGCGGGCTCCGGCTCCTGCGCCGACGGGTCGGGCAACGGCGGGAGGGTGCCGCCCCATTCGGGACATCGCGACTTGTGGTCGCACCAGTCGCACAGCGCCGACTTCCGCGGTCGCCAGTCGCCCGACTCCATCGCGCGGGCGATCGCGTCCCACAAGGCGTTGACCTTGCGCTCGGTGGCGAGCAGGTCGGCCTCGTCGGGCTCGTAACGCAGGATCTCGCCGTTGCCGAGATAGATCAGCTGCAACAGCGACGGGATCACGCCGCGGCTGCGCCACAGGGTCAGCGCGTAGAACTTCATCTGGAACAGCGCTTTGGCCTCGAAGAACTCGCTGGGCGAGCGGCCGGTCTTGTAGTCGACCACCCGCACCTGACCGGAGCGGTTGACGTCGAGCCGGTCGACGTAGCCCCGGACGAGAAGCTTCGAGTCCAGGACGTGCTCGACATAGAGCTCTCGCTCGGCCGGCTCGAGGCACCGGGGATCCTCCAACGCGAAGTAGGTCTCGAGCAACGACCGCGCCTCGTCGAGCCAGCCCGCCAGCTGGTCGGGGTCGTGGAACAGCTCGGCTGCCGCTGGCTCGGCGGCGACCAGCTCGTCCCACACCGGACGGAGCAGGGTGGCCGCCTCCTCGAGGGTCCGCTCACCGGCCGGCAGATCGAACAGCCGCTCCAGCACCGCGTGCACCAGGGTGCCGCGAGCTGCCATCGGATCGGGCGTCTCGGGGATCTGGTCGATCACCCGGAATCGATAGAGGAGTGGACATGCCATGAAGTCCGAAGCGCGGCTGGGCGACAGACTGCCGAGCACATTGACCCCGTCGACCGGCGTACGCGGCGGGCCCTCGGTCTCGGGGTCGTGCAGCAGCTCGACGGTCATGATGGTGACGTTACGCCAGGACACCGACAGGGCTCAGATAGCGTGGCGGTGTGGCGTCAGATCCCTCATCGGCGAGACGGCCGCCCGGGACCGTACGGGTGGGTCGCGTCTCGGGCGTCGACGTACTCGTCCACCGATCGTGGCTGTTCGTCGCACTCCTCATCGCCTTCCTCCTGGCGCCGCGGATCGACGAGGTCGCCCCGAACCTCGACGGCGTCCTGGTGTACGTCGCGGGTCTCGCTTTCGCCGTACTGCTCTATCTGTCCGTACTCGCGCACGAGGCCTCGCACGCGCTGATGGCTCAGTTCTTCGGCATGCCGGTGCGCTCGATGACGCTGCACTTCCTGGGGGGAGTGACAGAGATCGAGGGCGAGGCCGAGTCACCGAAGCGCGAGTTCTGGATCGCGGTGGTCGGACCGCTGTCGTCGTTGGCCATCGGGCTGGCCGCGCTCGGGGCAGCGCTCGTCACCCCCGGCGGCCTGGTCCAGTTCGCTCTGGAGGCCCTCGCGGCGGCCAACCTCGTCGTCGCGGTCCTCAACCTGGTCCCGGGTCTTCCGCTCGACGGCGGCAAGGTGCTGCGGTCCATCGTGTGGGCGATCACGGGGAAGCCGCTGCTGGCGACGGTGGTGTCCGGCTGGGCCGGTCGGGTCGTCGCCGTGCTGGCGCTGGGCTATCCGCTGTTGATGCCGGTGGTCTTCGGTGTCGATCCGACCGTGGTGGACTTCCTCATCGCCGGCATCATCGCGATGTTCTTGTGGATGGGCGCCAGCCAGGCCCTCGTCGTCGCCAAAATCCGAGGCCGGATCCCGTCGCTTCGCGCCCGTAGCCTGGCCCGCCGGGCCCTGACCGTGACCGAGGACGTCCCGCTCGCGGAGGCGTTGCGGCGGGCTCGGGAGGCGAAGGCGGGCAGCATCGTCGTCGTGACCAGCAACGACCGGCCTGTGGGGATCGTCAACGAGCATGCCGTGGCAGCTGCGCCGGAGGACCGCCGCGCCTGGATGAGCACCGGCTCGGTGACCACCCGGCTGGAGCGCGGCATGACCCTGCCCGCCGACATCGCCGGTGAGGCGCTGGTCCGCGGGATGCACGCCCGACCGGCGAGCGAGTACCTGCTCGTGGAGCCGGACGGTTCGATCTTCGGCGTACTCGTCACCGCTGACGTCGACGCCGCGTTCTCGCGTTCGTGAGGTAGTCGCCATGGCGGAGGAGACGATCGACCCGAGTGCGGACTGGTCCGGCGCCCGGCGCGGCCCGCTGACCGAGGGGGAGTGGATACGGCTCACCGACCGCAAGGGCCGTCGGCACAGCGTGCACCTCACGGCCGGGAAACAGTTCTTTACCAATAAGGGATCGATCGACCACGACGACCTGATCGGCCAGCCCGAAGGCATCGTCGTGATCTCGACCGGCGGCGCGGACTACCTGGTGTCCCGGCCGCTGCTGCACGAACACGTGGTGTCGATGCCGCGCGGGGCCGCCGTCGTCTACCCCAAGGACGCCGCCCAGATCATCACGATGGCCGACATCTTCACCGGAGCTCGCGTCGTCGAGGCCGGAGTGGGCTCGGGGGCTCTCACGGCACACCTGCTCCGCGCCGTCGGACCGGCCGGGATGGTCTCGTCGTACGAGCGCCGCGAGGACTTCGCCGACATCGCGCAGCGCAACATCGGCGAGATCTTCGGAGGTCCGCATCCGGCCTGGCGGCTGACCGTCGGTGACCTGGCGGTGAGCCTCACCGACCGCGACGTCGACCGCGCGATCCTCGACATGCTCGCACCGTGGGAGTGCGTCGACGTCGTGGCCGACGCGCTCGTGCCCGGGGGAGTGCTGTGCGGTTACGTGGCGACGACGACCCAGATGGGTCGGCTCGTCGAGACCCTACGCACCCATCGCGGCTTCACCGAGCCGCAGGCGTGGGAGTCGCTGATCCGGCCGTGGCATGTCGAGGGACTCGCGATCCGTCCGGACCATCGGATGGTCGGCCACACCGGGTTCCTCGTCACGGCGCGCCGGATGGCGCCGGGCCAGCAGGCACCGATGCGCAAGCGCCGGCCGGCCCCGGGCGCCTACGGCCCCGACTACACCGGGCCCCGGCCGCCGGGCACATAGCCGCCCGCGCGGTTTCCCATGACCTCATGGGAAACCCGCACCGATCACAGGTTGCACGCCATGATGCGTGGAGTTTCCCATGAGGTCATGGGAAACCTGGGGCAGATGCGGCGTGGCGTCACCGGTACGCACCCAGGACGGCCAGTGCACCGGACCTAACGGACCAAACGCCGCGTACCATGGCTGGACGCCGGGATCGGCCTTCCGTCCGGGCGTCCAGACCGCGTGCCCGCGGGCCACGTCGGCAACGCTCGGCAGGGTGCGCGGGAGATGCCGGGATGGCTGGGCCGATCGGGCGCAGTACGGGGTTCGTCATGG